>CABUAS010000044.1 GCA_902489595.1 uncultured Oscillospiraceae bacterium
TTTCTACAAAATTATCAATTGCTTTTTCCTCAAGCACATCAGCATAGGCTGTAAATCCTATACTGAGTGTTGTCAAAATCATAGTTACCGATAAAATGATTGATAATATTTTTTTCATAGTAATACCCCTTTTTGATACTATATCAATATTTTTCGCTATGAATATCTGTAATTAAAATATACAGCCAATCTGATTTAAAGTCAAGCCAATAGCATCAAAATGACGTTATCATAAAAGCAACACACTGTAAACAACAAAAACAGCATTTTAAATTTGTCAAAATTTTTCAATATTAAAATTGAATACATTTCACAAACTATACTTGCAAGAGCAAAATTTGTTTTGTTAAAGACAAGGTGATTTTTACTTTTGCAATCCAATAGAAAAAGAGGTGTATTTTCAATGTCAACAGGTAAAAACGTAGTACCGGAGGCTAAAGAAGCTCTCAACAGATTTAAGATGGAAGCAGCAGCTGAGGTTGGTGTTAACCTTAAGCAGGGTTACAACGGTGACCTTACTTCTAAGCAGGCAGGCTCAGTAGGCGGCCAGATGGTTAAGAAAATGATTAAGGCTTACGAGGAATCTATGAAGTAAGCGATGATTGCTAAAAAGTAATCCAAGGGGCACGGCTTGCCGTGCTTTTACATAGGAAAAGAAAAAGACGGTCAGGTGAACCGTCTTTTTTGATTTACAGGTTATGAAAAAAGGCTGAATATTCTTTAATTGTTTCAACCGATTTAACATCGTTTTCTCCGACTATTATATGGTCTACAAGATTAACGCTTATCGGTTTAAGCAAGTCACGCAGTTTTAATGTAAAACTGATGTCATCACCTGACGGATTTGCCGAACCGCGCGGATGATTATGAGCAATAACCGCACTTGACGCATTATCGGCAAGCAGAACTTCAAAAATCTTTCTCGGATCTACCGAAGATGAATTTGCACACCCCTCAGAAACGATATGCTTATTGATAATTCTGTTATCGTTATCAAGGCTGACAACTGCCATACATTCATTCTTTTCAGCCGACAGCAGATTGAAAAAATACTGTTTCATATCATCAGTACATTCAAATCTGACAACATTTTCATTCATACTTTTATCTGCACGGGCATTAATATCACGGACAAGACTGATAAGCAGCGCCGAATTAATGCCCATACCCTCAATTTTTGCAAGATTATCAACGCTTGTATTCAGCACATTATAAAGACTGCCGCAGGATTTAAGCAGATTTTTTGCAAGCGGCTTAACATCTCTGCGTGGAATTGCATAAGTGAGCAGCAATTCAAGAACTTCATAATCATTCATCAAATTATTCTTATTTTCAATATACTTTTCTCTGATTCTTTTTCTGTGTCCTTCTTTAAAATCTTCCATACAAAATTGCTCCGAAATTTAATTCGATATTATTCTACAATATTTGCAATTTAAAGTAAAGAAAAACATATCAGAAAATCGATTAATGACTACTGTTCTTTGCCGATAGTAACAGTGCTCTGTCCGCGGTGGCGGATAAGATGCTGCGTTGTGAAAGAACCGTCATCTTTAATATTAATAAGGATACCACCCCTGAACGGAACTACATAAATATTATGGTCATCTGAAAGACCGTATGTAAGACGAATACCATCTTTCGTAACAGAAAAATTATTCATATGGTCGTGACCTGCAAAGCATCCTTTTGTTGAGCCGATTTCCACCATTTTTTCAAACATCATATCATCGACTGCAGGTGTGCCGTCTTCATTCGGGAAAGCATAACCCCAGATACGGTTATCCGTACCTTTTGCCTCTTCATACCCTGTCATATACTCTTTCATAGGAACATGGAAGAATGCGAGTGACGGAACGACCTTACTTTCATCGCCGTTTACCTCTTTGGCAATGGATTTAACGGTATTTTCGTACCACTCTACCTGATTATCGTGAAAATGATCATAACCTCCGTTTACTTCATCATAACTGTGAGAATCCATCATAATAAGAGAAGTTAAAACCTTACCGTTTTCATCTTTCACATTGTAATAATAATTGCCGAAACCGTCAACATTCTCATCGCCTGCCTCATAAATACAGTTCGGCAGAGTTTCAAGGTAATTGCTGAGCGTTTCCCTGTCGGCAATTTTTTCAGGGTCAATCACTTCATCGGGTTCATACTTAATATCAAGTCCCTCATGATTACCGAAAACAAATGCCCACGGAATATTAAAATCTTCCATAAAAGAACAGAAGGATTTAAATGCCGTATAATTCTCTTTTTCGCTTGTCAGATCGCCTGTAAGAACAATCATATCGGGATTTGTTGTTTCTACCATTTCGGTAACTGTTTTATAAGCCTTGGCATCTTTTTTCTCATCATTCAGAATATGTACATCGGTTATCTGAAGAATACTGAATGCCGTATCCTCTGCCCTGACATATTTTTTGTTTGCAAATGTTACAACTCCTGCACATCCTGCGCCGACAACTGCAAGCGCTGTTACTACTGAAATAATTACTTTCTGCCACTTTTTCATTACATTTTCCCCGTATTAATATCTGCTACAATAAAATCAAACTGTTCCGGAACAATGACTTCACTGTAGTTTTCACCATATAATTCTTTTCTTATACTGCGGTATAAAATGTCGAGAAATTTATCGCCCTCTCTGAAATCAAGAAGAACAAGTCCTCCGTTGCCTGTCAAAATCTTCTCAGCCTTTTGGGCATCTCCCGATTTAAGATAAGCCATTGAAAGATACATAAGGATTCTCGGATTTTTCTTAATATCGTCTGACAACTTATCAAAACATCTTATAACCGAAGAATATGCCTTTTGCTTTAAAAGCAATGCAAGAACACTCTCTGCAAGACAGTAACTTCCTCCGTTTATATCAATACATTTTTCTGCAAAATAAACAGAACGCTCATCTGAAAACTGATATAAAACAAAGGCATAAAAATAATTATTGTATTCATTATTATCCAAAATCAGACTTTGTTCGCAAAACTGCTTTGCTTTTTCAAAATCACGCCTGTCATAAGCAAGAAGTGCCAGCTGATAAACGATATTCCAGTTGCAGACATCTTTGTTTTTCAAAAGCAGATTTTCCATTTTACTGCCGTATGCAAAAGGCAGCCTGCCTGACAAAGGGCTATTATCTGCAAGGTCAAGCCACGGCTTAACATCATCATCTGCAAAGAATTCAAGATGAGCAGGCGATTTTCCGCCGAGTTTTTCATTAAGATAACCGAAACCGCTGCCGCAAAGTTTTACTTCGCCTTTCTGCAGGCTTATATCATTAAGAAAATCAGGCAGCTTTTCATCAAGCATATCACAGCCGCCCAGCGATTCAATCTGATTACACACTGCGCCGACAAGCTCATCATAAGGCAAATTAACCTTATTTTCGGGTATATCGGCAAGTGTGTAGCATTCGCTGAAGCTCCACACGCATTTCGGAGGCATAGGAATACACTCATACTGCGTTTTGCCGAGCCCTGCCTGAATTTCAACGTAATCGCCTGCTTTATCCGTAAGCATTTTCTGCCAGTGAGAAGAACCTTTTCTGTGACCCCACGAAAACAGCTTTCTGCCCTTTAAATTACTGCTTGAAAACTGAAGAAGTCCATAGCCCTCACTGTCAACATTGGCAATAAATTTATCATCGTTTTGAGCAATATCATAGAAATAATCAATAGTGTTCGGTATATTTTCAGGGTAAGAAACATCAATACCGTTGTCAAACGGAATCTGCGATTTTTTAATACCCATACCGTCTGAATTATTATAAGCACTGTCTGCCGGAACAACTACCCTGCCGCCCTTATATTCGGGGGTCGCCATATTGCTCCACCAGTACATCGGCACAACCTCGCTGTTTTGATTTTCAATACGCACGGCTGTCATAAGCTTATTACCGTCAAGCCAGAAATCAATCTGATAATATATTTCTCTTACTCTTTCAAACTCATAAAACCTTAAAACATCTTCGTCGTTTTTGCCCTTTACAAATGCACAGTACATCTGTGAACAGGTAAACGGAGAATGACCGATTATGCCGCAGTTCCATTCAACACCGCCCGAAAACCACGCATTTCGTATACTCAGATTGCGAAAGCGGATAACATCATTTGTATAAAGCACATCTCGCTGCTTTTTCTTATCATAAAGCTTCCACAGTCTTCCGCCGAGCGTTGGCAGAAATTCCGCATAAAGATAATCGTTTTCAAGAACTGCCACAGTAATTTCTTGCTCGGCTTCCTCGGCATATGAATTCTGCTGTGTATAAGGATAAGATGTTTCACGCCAGCCATAGTCAATAAACAGTCCCTCAAAATTATCTATATCGGATTTTGCCTTATGCGCCTCTTTTTCGAGCGAAAGATGCGGCACATCACTTACAGATATTATTGAAGATACTTTATAAATTTTCTTTTCAAGCCTTGGCATTTTCGCCCTCTTCTACCGTATAAGTACCTTGATCAAGGTCGATAGTAATTGCCGTACCGTCTGAATATACTGCCCTCTGAACTCTTGTACCGCCGACAAATTCATGGCGCACCATCTGCTTATTGTAAAGTTTTGCCTGTAACTGCATAAGCGGCTTTACAGTTTCAATTTCCTTTTTCAGAGCCTCGTCATCAAGCAGGTCAATATCCGCCGTTCTGTTATCGTTGCCCACAGGCTTCAACTCGTCGCCGAACGGATGAATATACGGCATACCTGAATTAAGCGCACAGTAAAGATTGCCGTCGTCACCCTTTGGAATTCCCCAGTTGTTAAACCAGTTCCACGGTATCATAATGCAGTCGTGAAAAACAAGATTTGCAAGCGGAATCGGAATGCCCACTGCCTCGCCGTTTTCCTGGGGTCTTAACGTAAACGGACCGTGATGAACGAGCGCAATATTATTTAATAACTGCATTGCAGGCTCTTCAGACGACATAATATAGCCTTTATCGTTAAGATAATCGAAGCAGTCTGCACGGTGTTTAATACTCTCTTCCCTTGTAACCTTATGCTTTTCGTGAAAGCATTCGTCACCTGAAACAACGGCAAAAACATCAAGATAGGCGCCCTGAACATCAATGTTATGTTCTTCAAGTTCACTGTATGTTTTCTTAACACAATCAAGCGCCTGTGATGCACAAAGAAAAGTATGCTCGCCGCCGTCCCATATTGAGCAATACGGATGTGAGCCGTCAATATGTGTTACAGCCTTTTCCATATCAAAAACAGGTGAAGAATAGTAAAAATCTCTGTACTGATCGTGAAGAATGAAAATATAATCAAGCTCACGGCACGTGTCGGCAAGCTTTTTCATACCTTCCCAGCTGCCTGCCTCTTTACACGGCGGCAATATATAAGGATGATTATTGTCATAACCCTGCTCGCCCCAGCCGTCTGTATGAATATAAAGCTTATCAACACCCATTGATTTAAGCTTTCTGACCTGCTCTGCCCTTTCCTCAAAGGTAGCGTAAAGAATTTTATTTTCTCCGTTTTTATCGTAAAACTTTGATGCAGGCTGAACCTGTGAAAAAATCTTGTGATGAAGCACCGGGCAGCCGATAAGCTTTTTGATATTCTCATTTTTGCTTATTTTTTCATCAAGCGTTACAAGAGCATGATTTTCATCAAGATATGCTCTGTAATCCTTTGCGACAGTATTATAATCCATATCATCGTGTAATATAAAGCGAAGCTTTCTTTCATATGAAAGCTTGCCGAGCGACGACATCCAATGAACGGAATTTACAAAAGAAGCGTGCCTGCCGAAGGAGGAGAACATACACATATCATACGGCGTTTCGGAAATTGCCGTAAAGCCGTGACCGTCGCACACTCTGCCCCAGATAGGCATATAAGCATCGCCTGTGTTGATTTTGCGAAGATAATGTGCAAAACCGAATGTTGAAAGGAAATTCGGCTTGTAACCGTCAGGAAGTAAAAATCCCTGACGCATCGGGTCTACGTGATAAGAAACTTTGCCCTTTTTCTTTGAATTGAAAGGTGCAGGGAAATAAACCGCCTGAATGTCAAAGCCCGTTTCATTTTCTGCTTTTAATGAAAATTCAACAGTATCCATTCCAGTGATTTTTGCAGTCAAAACAAGCTCAAAATCAAGCACCTTGCCAAACGCAGTATACCCGCCGAGTCTTGCGAAAATTTTTGTATCGTCATACTGAAATGACCTTTTTAGTGCAGAATAAAGTCCGCGGTAAGTGCTGATATACTTATTACCGACCTTTTTTCTGATAATTATGTACGGTCTTCTGCCGTCACTAACCCACGAAAAGCCGTTGTGCTTAATCTCGTAGTCACCTGTAAGCTCATTGATTTTAAGTTTAATGTTGCTTTTTTTCATAATCCACCTCTTATAAAAATGATTTAAACAGTATCATTATTTTTTAACGTAACATTGCCGCAATTAACGCTTTTTAAAATTTTATCCGATAAAAATTTATTATCCGAAATCAAAATATCATCAGATGATTTTGCCAAAACGGCATAGCCCTTATAGCTATTGAAACGATTATTTATGATTTTTATATTTTTATGCACTGCACCGTTATGCTTTTTATTTTCGGGTTTAATCAGAACAGGCACAGCGCCGCAGTAATCAAATTGATTATTCTTTATTGTCACATCACGGCACATTCCGCTTTCGTACCAACTTTTTGCATCATCAGACAATAATATTGAACTCATATAATTGCTTTTAAAATGATTATCTTCTACCAAAACCTTACCTCGTGTAGTCAGCAGCAATCCCCTTGTAATAATTCGGTTGAGAACGTTATTCTTAAAGAGCACATCAGGACAGGCGGAAATATCTTCAATAACATCACCTTTTACTGCGCCTTTTGCAGAATCAAGCGTAAGTTCAATTTCATATTCATTTAAAAGTTTCGTGCTTTCAATCACTGCACTGCCGTATTCAAGCAAGTCATCAGGCTTTATAAAAGCAATTTTATCACCTTTTCTTAATGGATTAAAGCCGTGTGACTGCGGGTGCATAAAACGCACAGTAATTTTATTGCCGCTGATATGCGTAATTTTAAAATGAATACCATGCACATTAAGGCAATCATCACCGGCACCGTCAAACAAATTATTTTCAATCCTGATATTGCCCCTGCACATACAAATCTGTATAAAATCAGCAACTGACGCCATCTTTCCGGCTGAATTCTTTTCAGGTGCAAATTCCGAATTAATCAGCGAAACATTTTCACTGTTCTGTGCAACAAGGGCAAGCGAATAATTGAAACGCTGTTTAATATTATCAAGAACCACATTTTCACTTTGATTTACAAATATACCCGCAAACTGACGGCGCACGTCAAAAAGATAAAAGCAATCGCCGATTTTAAACCTGAATGTATTAAGATAATAAACACGAATACGCCTGTTGCCCAAATCAGCAACGCTTTTTACCGTGCCTATAAGCGGATGTGAAACACGCTTCAATCTATCGGGTGTTTTTGCTCTTATCAAACCTATCCAGTGCGCATTCAGCGCATTTTCATCTGCAAAGCAGTTATAATCTTTTCCGTAAAAACAAAGTTTTCCGCCGCTGATTTTATATAACGAATCCCGGTCAATTTCAAAATCAACATAAAACAAAGATTTGTTAACCACTTTCAGTTCATGCATATCAGGATGAGCGTGACGGATTTCAGCGTTTTTAACAGTTATATTTTTACAGTTTTCAACGGCAATATTAGTTACTTTACCGTCAATAACGAAAACAGAATCACCGCCGTCAAAAATCAAATTGTCAATTCCGCCGAAATAAAAAGGCACTGCATTCAAATGCGGTTTTTCATCTGAAGAAAATTCTTTGTCACCGACAGTGTTTGTAATATAAAGCATATATTTACTGCATTTTTCACTGTCAATATAATAAGTACCCTTTTCAAAAACGATTGTTTTTTCACCGTTGGTTTTATTTGCTTTGTTAATCAATTCAATCAGTTGCAATGTTATGTCATTATTCGGCACAATGCCGTAATCAGATGCATTAAAAATTATCATACATTCTCCTAAAGCATATGTTTTACAGGTGTAATCTTCTCAAAATCATCAAATCTATAAAAGAATTTTGCATTTTTAAATAAGAATTTTTCTTTGTCACTTTCTGCAATTTCCGTCGATTTCAAAACAAAATCAAAACTCATTTTGTATGTAATTTCTACCATTGTGCGCGGGTAGTCACTGCCCCACATCAATTTATCAAATCCGCAGATTTGCGCCGCCTCATTAATTGCACGTACTGCCGACGGATAGGGATAAAATTCATCATTGAAAAGCCACGTTATGCCGCCGCTTTCAATAAAAACATTTTTATTGCGTGCAAGCTTAATCTGCTCCGTCCATTTATCACGTGTAACCATACCGAAATGACCTATCGCAATACGCAGATTCGGGAACTGCTGAATCATTTCCAAAAGAGAGGCAGTCTGCAAATCGCCGTCTGCCATATCTATTGAAACAAACATATCGTTTTTAGCGGCAGTCTCAAAAAGCTCAGAATGCTTAGTTAAATCTTTGGTAGGCACTCTGCCGGCGCAGATTTTAATGCCGTCAAATTCTGCCGTATGAAACAGTTTATGCTCCTCATAAAGGCTGCAAATTCTAAGCCTTTTAGGATATTTTTCTTTGGCAGTGAGAAGATAACCATCCTGATTTCCGTCAATCTCCTCCTGCGTGATAACTGCACCGTTCACACCCGCATAATCCATATTGGATATAAGCATTTCGGCGGTATTTTCACCGCTTAGCATAAACGGGGGCATCATCTGCCGTATCTCTCCGCCGAAATTGCTTTTGCCGTTATCGAGTGCAAAAACGGGTCTTCCGTCAACAAAACCGTTCTGCTTTTTCCACAAATGCGTATGCGCATCAATAATCATAAAGTTACCCCGTTTTTAAATATGGCTATTTCACGATAGCCGTTCTTTTCATTTTTTGTTTCACTGCCCTGTGCAATTTCTGTTATCAGAGCAAACAGTTCATCGGCGGTACCGCTTTGAGCGTCAAAATCTATCCATGCTCTCTTATTTTTCGCAAGGCGTGAATTTGTAGCAATTTTTAAAGTAGGTACAGGCGCACCGAGCGGTGTTCCCCTGCCTGTTGTAAACAATATCAGATGACAGCCAGCCGCTGTAAGATTTGTTACTGCAACCATATCGTTGCCAGGGCCGTTTAAAAGGTTAAGCCCGGATTTTTTTGCCGTATTTCCATAATCAAGCACATCTGTAACAGGCGCCGTCCCGCCCTTCTGCACACAACCGAGTGATTTTTCCTCAAGTGTTGTTATGCCTCCCTCTTTATTGCCGGGTGACGGATTTTCACTGACAGGCTGATTGTGGGAAAGAAAATAATTTTTGTAATTGTTAATAAGCTTTACCGTATCGTCAAAAACATTTTTGCTTACACAGCGGTTCATCAGTATATGCTCTGCACCGAACATTTCGGGCACTTCGGTAAGCACGGCAGTACCGCCCATCGAAACAATTTTATCCGTAATTCTGCCGACAAGCGGGTTGGCAGTTATACCGGAAAGCCCGTCACTTCCGCCGCATTTCAAGCCGATTGTAAGCTCTGAAACAGGCACGGCGGTGCAAATATCCTTTTCTGCCTGCATTTTTAATGAATTAATTATTTCAGTGCCCTGTTCAATTTCATTTTCGCACTGCTGAACATTCAGAAATTTCACACGGCTTTCATCATATTCACCGAGTACTTTTTTAAGTTCATTAATATTATTGTTTTCACACCCCAGACCGAGCACAAGCACACCTCCGGCATTAGGATGCTTTATCAGATTGCATAAAATCTTTTGCGTAACAAGCAAATCATCTCCAAGCTGACTGCAGCCGTATGGATGTGTAAACGCAAATGCACCCGTTTTTTGAGCAAGACTGTTTGCGACACCGTTAATACAGCCGACAGTGGGAATTATCCATATATCATTACGAATGCCGATTTCACCGTTTTTTCGCCTGTAAGCCATAATCAAAACAGACTTTTCGGCTTCCAAGCTTTGCTTATACGGTCTATATGTATATTCAAGCTCACCTGAAAGCGAAGTTTTCAGATTATGAGAATGGACGTGACTGCCTGCCTGAATATCTTCTTCTGCAATACCTATCGGATAACCGTACTTAATTATTTCTTCGCCTTTTTTTATATCACAGACGGCATATTTATGCCCGTTTTCAAGGCTTACACGCACGTTATCATCAGGGTGAATCAGCACATACTCCATTTTAACGCCTCTCTGATACCTGAATTATGAATTGCATTAAGGCTGTCATTAACCGAATCAGCCATATTGCTCAAATCTGCCCCCCACAATTCTTTGTTTGAAAGAATTGAAAAAACATCATTGTCTTTAATAAAATCGACTGCCGATTTATCATCATTTACATCATTATTTTTATAATACTCAATCAAGCATGCAAGCGAAAACGCAAGCGGTTTCGGCACTCTGCCGTTTTTATCTTCAAAATCAATTATCGTCGGAAGAACTCTTGCCTTGAATTTGCTTACGGAATTAAGCGAAATTGACTGCCACATATGTCTTATATAAGGATTTGCAAAACGCTCAAGCACAGCAGCTGCAAACTGCCTGTTTTCTTCGGCTTCGCCGAGTGTAGGCAGAATATAATCAAACAGGCAGCAGTTAAGATAAGCTTTAAGCAAATCATCATTAAGACTTTCGCCGACCGTCTGAACGCCGCAGAGCACAGACGGAAATACAAGCGAAGTGTGAGAACCGTTCAATATTCTGACTTTCATTTTTTTGTAAGGCTTTACATCATCAGTCCATATCACATTAAAACCTGCCTTTGCAAGCGGCAATTCATTTTCAAAATCGCCCTCAATTACCCAAAGATGATATGGTTCTGCCGTATCAAGAAGCTTATCCTCATAACCGATTTCACTGAAAACAAATTCTGCCTCATCTTTAGGATAGCCTGTAACAATTCGATCTACAAGTGTATTGCAGAAGGTATTTTCATCTGTTATCCATTTTATAAAACCCTGTTCCAAATCCCACAATTCCGCATATTTCAGTACAAATTCTTTAAGTTTTGCACCGTTATCATCTATCAGCTCACAGGCAAAAATCACAAAGCCGTTTAAGCCTGCCTTATATCTTTTATACAAAAGCTGTGTAAGCTTGGCAGGGAAAGATTTAGCAGGTCTTTCATCAAATTTATCGTCAGCTGAAAAAGCAATTCCTGCCTCAGTCGTATTTGAAATTATAAATCTGAAGTCGGGATTTTCGGCAAGCTCAAGATAACCGTCAAAATCACTGTACGGATTTACCGCACGGGAAACGGATTTAATCTCTGTTCTTTCACAGATTTCACTGCCGTTTTCAATACCGCGCAGATAAAGGTTATATCTGCCGTTTTGTGAATTTATAACACCAACCTGCTTTGAATCCGTAGGCGAAACAATTACGATTTTGCCGTCATAAAGACCGTCCTTATTTAATTTGTCAATAAAATAATCTGCAAATCCGCGCAGAAAATTGCCTGTTCCGAACTGAATTACTGTTTCTCTCATTTTTTACTCCGCATCTGAAAATTTAATAAGCAGTTTTGCAAGTGAGCCGTCGTTATGAGCAAGAGCGTCAAACGCCTCTGCGGCATTTTCTGCGTCATATATTCCGCTTATCATTCTAAGCGGATTTACTTTTTCTGCCTTAACAAGGTCAATCAATTCCTCAAAATCTTTTGTAAATGCATTTCTGCTTCCGAAAATATTGAGTTCCTTTTTAAGGATTACCGAATGAACAAAAGTGGTTTCACGCTTGCCGTTGCCTATAAGAATAATATTAGCACCGTGAGCGGCATTGTCAATACAATTAAGAAATGTTCCGGGAGCGCCGCAAGCCTCAACACAAACATCAAAACCGTTTCCGTTCGTAAACTTTTTACATTCTTCTTCAAGATTTTTTTCTTTAACATTGATAGCCAAATCAGCGCCGTATTCCTTTGCAAGAGCAAGACGGCTTTCGAGCATATCGGCAATCGCAACACGAGCACCCATTGCTTTTGCTTTAAGCAGTGCAAAAAGACCAATCGGACCTGCACCCATAATAAGCAAATTATCGCCTTTTTTAACTTCTGCCCTTGAAAGAGCGTGATTGCTGATGGAAAACGGCTCAATCAGCGCAAGCTGCCGAGCAGAAAGTCCTTTGCCGTCAATAATTCTTTCAATCGGCATTGTGATATATTCCTGAAAACTGCCGTCACGCTGAACGCCCATAGTCTGATTATCCGTGCAGGCGTTAACAATTCCCCTTTTACATGAATAACATTCACCGCAGTTAAAATAAGGATTGCAGGTTACAATATCGCCCTTTTTGAATCCCCTGTCATTTTCGCAAATTTCAACAATCCGGGCCGAAAATTCGTGACCGGGAATTCTCGGATAAGTTGTAAAAGGCTGATTGCCCGTAAAAGAGGCAACATCGGCGCCGCATATACCGCAGTAAAGCACTTTTAAAAGTGCCTCGTTATCATTTAAAACAGGCATTTCTTTATCTATAATTTTAATTTCAAAAGGTTTTGTAATTTCAACTGCTTTCATATCATTAGTCCTCGCTTATATAGTCTTTATTCCATATTACCGCCGTTTTAAGAGGAGCGGCTTTACTGTAAATCTTGTTTTCATACGCCGAAACAGGGTCTGCAATAAATTCATCTTTGTCAATAAGCCTTACGAGTTCATCAAACTTACTGCCGCACAGAATTTCAATCGCCTGCTGCATATGCTTTTGCGTAAAGTTAATTGATGCAAATACAACCTGATTCTTAAAACCGAACGGCATAGTGTCAAACTGTACCTGCGGTCCGAGCGAAAAGCTGTCATAAATACCGTTGCAGCCGAGAACTCCGTGCTCAAAAGCAAGCCTGCTTTCAAATTCAGTGCCTGATGTGCCTACAAAAGCCGTAGCCTTTCCGCCCAGCCTTTCAACAATGGCAGCGGCAACCTCTGCCTCGCCCTTATCAGCCGACGACATATAATCTGCTTTCAGATTATCTTTTACAAATCTTGCTTTTTCGCATCTTGCATTGCTCCTTGCAACAAAAAGAATTTTGGCATTCTGGTGATTTCTTCTTATCTGATCGCCTATAAAAAGCCCCGTCGTGCCGAGTCCGAAAATAACGACTCTGTCAAAAGTGCTGTCATAAGCCACTTTCATTGCAAGTTCTCTGCTGCAGTCATTTTTTGCCATTTCCACTCTGAAATTCTGTGCAGTGCCTATATCACACATACGCTCGTGCTGAAAAATTGCACAGGCATAAGGGTCTGAAAAAACAAGCCTTTTTGCAAGTGAGAGCGGCATTTTTTCAATTTTCTCGTATTTTTCGGGCAGATGAAGGAGCATATCGGGATTAAAATAACCTTTATCACAGAATATGCCGTCCGCTCCGTCACAGCCGTACTCAAAATATGTTTCATCTTCGGTAAAACGGGTAGGGTCACAGCTGTCGCCCCCTCGGATAAGAACAATGGCAAAGCGGTTCTCACTCGGAACCCACACAACGCCTTCGTGGCCGTTGATAAGCCTTTTTTCGCCCAACGGGAATTTTGAGTCAAGAGCACTCTCTCTGCCCATTTTCATAAGCTCAAAATCAGTACCGCAGAAGCCGCAAAAAACAGGCTTCACCTCTACTCCCTCTTTTTCGGGCTGACTGCGAAGTCTTCTGCGCGGCGGATTAATCAGATTAATTTCGCCGTATCTTATCGGGCGTTCTTTATCGTTTACAAAATAAGTAGCATTCGTTTTCAATTATGTATTCTTCCTTTAAAATTTTTCTATTTCAATATTAACATTATTGTCTTTATCAAGAGTTAAAACAGTGCCCCCGAGAAGGTCAAAATCAAAGTAGCAGTTATAAGAGCTCTTGGTAAAATAACCGAGTCTTATTCCCTTATACTCTGTTATAAAGTTATTATTGTGATCGTGGCCTGCAAGCATCAGCGTTCCGCCGTTTTCAACAAATGCATCAAGAAAACCGTCGTTTTCTTTTGCAACACAGCTTTCCTCTTTACGCTCGCCCATAATAAAACCGTCCTCAAATTCGGCATATTCAGGCACACCAACGTGCATAAACGCCATATTAGGCACTGCATAACCTGCCGTTTCATTAATACCGTTCACTGCCCACTTGTACCATTCAATCTGGTTCTCATTAACGCCTCCGTCAGTAATCTGACCGTCAACAATACGGTACTGGCCGTCATCAATCATAAACAGAGAATAAACAGGCTTGCCGTCTCTTGTTAAATTAAGAATATAGTTGCCCATACCGTTCATACCCTCAGGACCGCTTTTAAACAGGCAGTGTTCCGAAGCCTCATAAATTTCAGCAATTTTTGCTTTATCTGCTCTGCCTTCATAATCGTGGTTGCCGAATACAGGCGCCCACGGAATTTCAAACTTTTCCATAAAATCGCAGAACTGCTGAGTGCATATATCATTCCATTTTGTAAGAACAGTATCACCGCCGACAAGAATGAGATCGGGCTCAACCCTGTTGATAAGCTTTTTAAGCTGAATTTCGCTCATTCCGTCAAGAATAAAGTTAATACCGAGCCACGATGCAAATGTGGCGTGATTACGGATATGAATATCGGTAAGGCAAAGAATTTTATAATCCTCATCGCCTACCTCAAGGCTTTGCGCATAATCAGGCGTATAAGCATCATCAGGTGACCATTCATCACAAACCGCCACACCCTTTTGCAAATCAAGTGCAACCGATGCAAAAACAGCGTTGCAGACACACACAATCAGTGCAAGAACAATAAAAATGCTGATGATAACCTTTACAGGCTTTTTAGAAAAAAACTTTTTCATAAAAAACTCCCCATTTCAATTTAAAAATTTATATTATTTGACATTGTT
>CABUAS010000045.1 GCA_902489595.1 uncultured Oscillospiraceae bacterium
TAATAAAAGTTAGAAAACTTAATGAAAAAATTAAGTAAATTAACTGCCATATTATTGGCGTTTGTATTGTGTTTATCAACAATGTCTGCTTTTGCAGGTGAAAATTCTGTTGATAATGAACTTTTAAGCCGTGGCTATCCGCAAGCATTAATTGATGAAATGCTTGAAGAAGAAAAATATGATTTAATTAATGATGATTGTTTTTACGAAGGTGCAGTCGTATATAATTATGATGAAAACGGAGATTTGATTTCAATTAAATCTTTTGATGAAAACTCAATTACTCCTTACGGACAAATTAAAACTTCACATCTTAAATTAACATTTACAATAAGTAAAAGTAATTATAATACTGTTGTTACATTTAATTATGATTGGAAAACACTTCCAGCTAATCGTTATCAAGACCCTATTTGTATTGCTTGGGATTCTGATGTTTTTTCGATGTAATCGGGTAGTTTCAGGAAAGTTGATAAGTATATTGCTGCTTATTTGGACGGTTCCAACGGCGCTTATACGGGAACACATTCTGATCAAACTGCATATGCAAATGCAGATAAAAATTATGTTACGTGGTATGCTGATTTGAAAGGCTACACTAATTCTGTAATTGGATTGCTTGGATATGGTAAATTTACCCTTGTTCCGAAAATTAGAGGTAAATCAACACAAATTTTTGGTCATTATGTACACGCAAAGACATCATTCAGTTTATCTTTATCATATGGTATAGGTGGCTTTTCTATATCAGGTGTTTCTACTTATGATGAACTTGGAACAGATAAAACTATTACCAGTTAAATATTTATTAAGTAAGGATGAAAATCTTTGCTTAAATTGGTGGATTTTCATCCGATTTTTTCTAAGAAATGGAGTAATGATAATGGATAATAACGAATATAATGAGATTATTGAAGAACTGAAAAAAGTAAATGAAACGCTCATTCAGTTAAATATCAAATTTTATAAAACAAATAAATTTTTGATTGTTACGATTGTTTTATTAGTAATTATTATTGGCTTAAAATTTTATTTGTGTGCCTGATTTTCTAACATTACTTAGTAATTTAAACAGGGGATTGAGTTTATGAGTATTCTTATTTTTATTGTTGTTACTTTATTGGCAGATTTCTTTTTGAATAATGATAGTGGATCATTTTGCATAGTAATCGGTCTTGGTTCAGCAATCTGGTTCTGTCTTACACACGATAAATGGGTAGCAATTATTGATGGTGTTCGTGAAGGGATTCATGGAAGTTCAAACGTGAATAATAAAACTGATTAAATTAAATAATTTCCTTATTGGCGGGGTTGTTTAAAACCTCGCCTTTTTCATTAAAGCGTGAGCCGTGGCAGGCGCAGTCCCAGCTGTGCTCTGCCTCGTTCCATTTCAGTGCACAGCCAAGGTGTGAGCATCTTTTCGGTGTTATGCTCAGTAAGTTAGCGACCGTTTCAATTCCGTTGATAAATAATTGCGGTCTTAAAATACTGCGTGAGGGTGTAAAAACACTTTCAAATTCATTCTGCTCATCGCATACCATATCAGACATCATCATTGCAGAAAGCATTGCACCCGTCATACCCCATTTGTTAAAGCCTGTTGCCGTGTACCAGTTTGTTTTGCTCTTTGAGTATCTGCCGATATAGCAGCAGTCGTCAAGGCTCATACAGTCCTGTGCCGCCCAGTGATAGACTTCTTTGCTTTCGGGGAAGTTATGATTTGCAAAATCCCTCAGTTCTTTCCAACAGCCGCCCTGTTTGCCTGTTCTGTGACCGCCTCCGCCGATAAGCAGTAAATCCTTGTAATTTCTGAAAGACATTCCTTTGTGATTTTCGTCAACATACATTCCGTTTACATCTTTGCCGTTTTCAACCGCAATAACGTAAGAACGATGCTGATATAATTTGAGCGGATAGCCGCCGTGATTATCCTTAAACGGAAAATGTGTGGCAAAAACGATTGCCTTGGCGTGAATATTTCCTCTCGGTGTTTCGGCAGTGTTGTCTTTAACATCATCAACGAATGTGTTTTCGTAAATATTCAGTCCCTCACAGATTTGTGAAAGGAATTTCAAAGGGTGAAATTGCATTTGATTTTTAAATCTGACTGCACCGACCGTTGCAAAAGGCAGCTCGGTGCTTTCGCAAATATCGGTGTAATATCCGATTTTTTCTAAAGCCTTTATCTCGTTTTCAAGCTTTTGCCTGTCGTTCAGTGAATAGACATAGTTGTCTTTTACTTCACTGTCACACTTGGTTGTTTTGAATAATTCTTCGTATTTACTAAATGCGTTTTGGTTTGCTTTTAAATATGCAGCTGCCGTCTCTGTGCCGAAATTTTTAATAAGCTTGCTGTAAACAAGCCCGTGCTGAACGGTAATTTTTGCTGTTGTGTTTTCGGTTGTACTGCTGCACAACCTGCCTTTTTCGACAAGAATACAGTCAACGCCTTTCTGATGCAGAAAATATGCGGTCAGTATGCCTGTTATGCCTGCGCCGATGATAAGTACATCGGTGCTTTTTTCACCCTCTAAGGTTGGGAATTCAGGCATTCTGCACGTTGCTTTCCATAATGATTCCATTTTGTTCACTTCCGTTTTGATATGTTAATATTTTTCGTGTGAAAAACATATTTTATTCTCAATTATTTATTGAAAAAACTAATTTTATATTGTAAAATAAATTGAATATACTTTTCAGGTGATTAGATGAAAAATTATGTGCTCACAGGCAAAGAAATTCTCGGCATTGAATTCGGCTCAACACGAATTAAAGCAGTGCTGATTGATGAAAACAATAACCTGCTTTCAACGGGCAGCCATACGTGGGAAAATAAGTTTGAAAACGGCGTGTGGACCTATGATATGGCAGATGTTATCAGCGGTATGCAAAGCGCTTATAAAAGCCTTAACGAGGCTGTAAAACGTGATTTCGGCAGTGAAATTGAAAGCCTTTCCGCTCTTGGCATTTCGGCTATGATGCACGGTTATCTTCCTTTTGATAAAAACGGAAAACAGCTGGCGGAATTCCGCACATGGCGAAATACAATGACAGCGGAGGCTTCTGCACTGCTTACGGGTCTGTTTAATTTCAACATTCCCCAAAGATGGAGCATTTCTCATCTTTATCAGGCAATTTTGAACGGCGAGGAGCATACAAAGGATATTGCCTTTTTAACAACGCTTGCGGGTTATGTTCATTATCTGTTTTCGGGTGTAAAGGCAGTCGGTGTCGGCGAGGCGTCGGGAATGTTCCCGATAGACAGTGAAACAAACGATTATAACTCTGAAATGCTTGAAAAGTTTTCTGCACTTGATAATGTAAAAAAATTCAGTTGGTATATTAAAGATATTCTGCCGAGGGTGCTTGTTGCAGGCGAAAATGCAGGCTCTTTAACCGAAAACGGTGCAAGGCTGATTGACCCGAGCGGCAAACTGAAAGCAGGCGCAGTTATGTGTCCGCCCGAGGGCGATGCAGGCACGGGAATGACTGCCACAAACAGTATTGCAGTTAAAACGGGCAATGTTTCGGCAGGCACCTCTATTTTTTCAATGGTTGTGCTCGAAAATCAGCTTTCAAGGGTTTATGAAGAAATTGATATGGTAACTACACCGACGGGCAAGCCTGTCGCAATGGTGCACTGTAATAACTGCTGTACAGACCTTGATTACTGGGTTAATGTTTTCTTTGAGTTTGCTCAGAGCGCAGGCAGTAATTTGACGAAACCGCAGATTTATGATTTGCTTTATAACAAGGCGCTTGAGGGCAGCGCTGATGCAGGCGGACTTGTTTCTTATAATTATTTTTCGGGCGAGCCTGTTTCGCATACAGAAGACGGCAGACCGCTTTTTGTCAGAACACAGGGGGCGGATTTCAGCCTAGCGAACTTTATGAGAGCACAGATTTATTCAACCTTTGCAACTCTGAAAATAGGTATGGAAATTCTTGAAAACGAAAATGTTAAAATCGACTGCTTGATGGGTCACGGCGGATTGTTTAAGACAAAGTATGTTGGTCAAAAACTTTTGGCAGGCGCTCTTAATTGTCCCGTTTCTGTTATGGAAACGGCTGGCGAGGGAGGAGCATGGGGCATTGCAGTTCTTGCAAATTATTCAAGAGATACTAAGGCGCTTACCCTTGATGATTATTTGAATAATTATGTGTTTTCATCGTGTAAAAGCACAGTCGAAGTGCCCGATGAAAGTGATACAATCGGTTTTAATGAGTTTATGAAATTGTATAAAAAAGGTCTTGCTGTTGAAAAATCGGCAGGGCAGAGCATATAGGAGGTTGTTAAAATGGCAATTAAGGATTATGAATTCTGGTTTGTTGTAGGAACACAGTTCCTTTACGGCGAAGATATTTTTGAAACAATTAACAGCCACGCAAAGGAAATGTGTGCAGAATGGAGCGAAAAACTCCCTTGCAGAGTTGTATTTAAACCCTGCGTTAAAACATCGGCTGAAATTCTTGATGTTATGCAGCAGGCAAATTCCGACAGTAAATGCGCAGGCGTTATTACGTGGATGCACACATTTTCACCGTCAAAAGCGTGGATTGCAGGCTTTAATAATCTGAAAAAGCCTTATCTTCACGTGAATACACAATATAACAGAGATATTCCGTGGAATGACATTGATATGGATTTTATGAATCTTAATCAGTCTGCGCATGGTGACAGGGAGCACGGTTATATTGCCGCCCGTATGCGTCTTAAACGAAAGGTTATAGCAGGCTACTGGAAAGATGAAATTTTTCAGAATAAAATGGAGTGCTGGATGCGTGCCGCAGTCGGTGCAATGGAATCAAGAAAACTGCGTGTCCTCCGTATTTCCGATAATATGCGTAATGTTGCAGTAACAGACGGTGATAAAATCGAGGCTCAGATTAAACTTGGCTGGCAGGTAGACCACTACGGCGTCGGTGATATAATCAGAGAGGTTGAGGCAGTTACTGAGGAAGAAATTGATGCTCAGATGGCTGAGTATGAAAAACTTTACGAAATGGATACCGATAATATTGATGCAGTCCGCTATCAGGCAAGAGAAGAAATCGCACTTAAAAAGTTCCTTGAAAGAGGTAATTTCGGCGCGTTCCATACTAATTTTGAGGATTTGCAGCAGCTTCGTCAGCTCCCGGGTCTCGCCGCACAGGATTTAATGCGTCAGGGTTACGGCTTCGGCGCTGAGGGTGACTGGAAGGTTGCCGCTATGCTTCGTGTTATGAAATCTATGGCAGACGGACTTGACGGCGGTACTGTGTTTATGGAGGATTACACCTACCATTTTGAGCCGGGTAATGAAATGCTGCTCGGTTCACATATGCTTGAGGTTTGTCCTACCTGTGCAGCAAATAAGCCTAAAATTCAGGTTCATCCGCTCGGAATAGGTGACAGGGAAGACCCTGCAAGACTTGTTTTCAAGGCTCAGACAGGCAAAGGTATTGTTGTGATTCTTGTTGATATGGGCGACAGGCTTCGTATGATCTGCAACGATGTTGAATGTAAGGAGCAGGTAAACGATATGCCGAAACTTCCTGTAGCAGGTGTTTTATGGAAGCCGCTTCCGTGTCTTCAGACTTCAGCCGAGGCGTGGATTTATGCAGGCGGTGCACATCACAGTGTGCTTTCATACAGCTTAACAGCTGATAATATGCGTGATTTTGCGGAAATTATGGGTATTGAATTTATTCATATCAATGAAAATACAGAAATAAACGAATTCAGAAAAGAACTGTTTTATAACGATGTCGCTTATAAGCTTGGTTTTTAACGGGAGTATCAATTATGCTTGAAGAATTAAAACAAAAAGTTTTTGAGGCAAATTTGCAGTTGGTCAGTTATGGTCTTGTTGTGCTTACATGGGGCAATGTTTCCGGTATTGACAGGCAAAAGGGCTTGTTTGTAATCAAACCGTCAGGTGTCCCGTATGAAAAAATGACTGCCGATGATATGGTTGTTATGGATTTAAACGGCAATAAGGTTGAGGGAAAACTTAATCCGTCCTCCGATACACCAACCCACCTTGAACTTTACAGAAATTTTGAAAATATAGGCGGAATTGTTCATACACATTCAAGCTGGGCGTGTTCATGGGCACAGGCAGGCAGGGATATACCTGCTTACGGCACAACACACGCTGATTTTGCAAACGGCGCTGTACCGTGTGCAAGAGGGCTTACCGAAGAAGAAGTGAATGGTGAATATGAACTTAACACAGGCAAAGTTATTGCTGAAGAATTCAGCAATAGAGGCATTAAACCCGAAGAATGTCCCGCTGTTCTTGTTCACAGGCACGGTCCGTTTACGTGGGGCAAAGACCCCTTTAAAGCAGTTGAAAACGCCTTAATACTTGAAGAAGCTGCAAAGATGGCGTCGAGAACTGAGCGTGTTGCCGCTTTCGATGATAACTCAAATATAGGCATTGAACAGTATCTTCTTGATAAGCATTATCAAAGAAAACACGGAAAAAATGCTTATTATGGACAAGGGAATTAATTTGTGTTATTCTACATATTATTAATAGATTATATTTTACGTAGGAATGAGGATTGAAATGAAAAGAAAAATTGCACTTCTTTTTGCTTTTGTTATATTTGCAGTCTGTCTTTCGTTTTCACTGTCTGTAAACGCTGCTGAAACTAAGGATAGCGCAGACGGGCAAACGTCTGTTTACTCTGAAAATGAAACAGAAAAAAGGCATATAAACGACGGCACTGTTATCAAGTTTGAATATAATACAAGTTACTATAACGGCAGTGCTCATTGCCCTAAAGTAAGCATTACATATGGCGAAACAGAACTTATTGAAGATGAGGATTATACACTCGCTTACAGAAACAATACAGAAATCGGCACAGCGTATGCTGAAATTACAGGTATCGGAGATTATTTCGGAAAAACAAACAGAGCTTTTGTAATTGCACCAAGCGCAGTTTTGAATTTAAAACAGACTGACAGAACTCTTACTAAGATTAAACTCAGCTGGGATAAACACGATGATGCCGACGGTTATGCCGTTTACAAATGGTATAAGGGTCAGTATGTTCTCAAAGCAACGCTCAGCGGAAACAATACTACGCAGTACAGCTGTGAGCAGCAGACCTGCTCTGTTTATGATTATGCCGTTTGTGCGTATAAAGATATAGACGGCAAACGTTATTACGGCGAACTGAGTAAATATGTATCTGCCTATACTCTTGTTGATAAGTATAGTTCAGGCGTTCAGTTAAGAAGAAATGATAATTCATCTTATGCTCAGGTTCTTGTTCATAGTGTGACAGGCGCATCGGGTTATCAGGCTATGTATTCTCCCGACCCCAAGTTTCAAAAGTATACAAACACTGTTTCGGGTGCAAGCATTACTCTTAATATAAGCGGTTACTATACAAATCTGCCTATGTATGCAAGGGTAAGAGTTTATCTTGATACTCCCGACGGAAGAATTTACGGCGCGTGGAGCAGCAGTGTAAATGATTTCTATTATAACGGCAGAGCGTGGGCAAGCAAGCCTGCAAATGCACATTATCTTGATGTATCATATGATAAATCAGTTTACGGCACAGGCTATGAAGTTCTTTATTCACATAATAAAGATTTTAAATCAGAGGCATACAGATATACTTTCAGCGGCATTAATACTCTGAAAGGCAGAATTGAAGGCGTAAGAGCAGACAGAACATATTATATCAAGGTTCGACCTTATTATAAACTTGATGGCAATGTATATTACGGTCCTTACGGATATGTTTCAGTTCCCGGATTCAATTATGTTTTTGCAACATATTCATCTCAGTATGTCAATAATGCAGACAGAACAACAAATTTAAGAATTGCGGCAGCGGCGATTAACGGCACAGTTATTATGCCGGGCGAAACATTTGATTTTAATGAAGTTGTAGGTCCACGTACTGCTGAAAGAGGCTATAAGAAAGCAACAGTTTTCACGGGCTCTCACGGTACTGCGCAGGAACTCGGCGGCGGTATCTGTCAGGTAGCGTCAACGCTTTTCAATACCTGCCTTTACGCTGATGTTGATATAACGGAACGCCACCAGCATTCACAGAAAGTTTCGTATGTTCCGAAAGGCAGAGATGCTGCTATTTCAGGCTCAGCCAAAAATTTCAGGTGGACAAATAATTATGATTTCCCGATTAAGATTTATATGGAAGTTTCGGACGGATATATCACTTGCACTTTCTATACTCAGAATCAGGAAGACCCCGGTAACATCGACCTTGAAGTAAGCAAGAGTGGCAACACTTATACTTTAAGGCGTTATCATAACGGCAGGGTAGACTATTCCTGCACAAGCAAATATTAAACCAAAAGCGGTGGATTATTTCCACCGCTTTTTTCCATCGTAGGGGAAGTATCCGTGCCCTTCCCGTTGAATATGTTTTTACAATTTTGTATAAAAAACCTCTGCCTTTCGACAGAGGTTTTTATTGTTTATAATATAGGATTATCTCTTGATGTCATCCCATGCAACGCCGTCAATGTGGAATAAATCATCAAATTCATAACGGTTGCTTTCTTCTTTCGTGTGGCTCGGATACCAAACCTGTGCGAAGAACGGATTTGTCTTTGCGATTGAATCGTAATCCCATGCTTTCTGAGGAATGTAACATTCAGGGCACCAGTGACCGCCGAGAAGAATGAGAGCAGGACTTGCCTCAAATTCTGCACCGCAGTGGCCGCATTTCCATTTAAGTTTTGTAGCCATATCGCCCTTAACCATTGTATCACTGAGACATTCGCCGCCGCGGAACTTGGCAGCCTGTTTCATATCTTCAATGTCAAGTTCCGATTCAGGCTTGCTTTCATCGTAGCCGTGGTCAAGCTTGAACTGTTCAGCCGCGCTGTTGTCTTTGTCAAACTTAATGATTTCAAAATCTTCCCACTTTGTAGGAATCTTTTCCCATTCAGCCTTTGAACCGTAGTAAGCGCTCATACGAACCTTGTCGTCTTTTGCAGCCCAGTCAAGAGTACCGAAATCCGGAGTAGAAGCAATTTTTTTCATAAACGGCTTAGCACATGCAGCAACGAGATTCTTTGGAAGGTATCTCGGAATTGTGAAATAGAAAGGAACCTGTGTAGCGAGTCTGTTGAAATAATCCTGTACAGGAAGATTTTCACGGAAGTGAAGGAAGTCTTCAAGTTTGTCGCCGTCGGCATAGAACTGACCGTGGAAGTTCTTTGTGATGAACCAGTTAGGATCAAAGAGCTTTTCAGGACCTGCAAGACCGAGTGTGCCGAGAAGGAGACACTCAAACTCATAGTTTGAAATTCTGTATTCCTTACCTGAACCGATGTTGTAGAAGTGATTCCAGAAATCAGCACCGAGGTTGCCTGCAGCATCTTCTGTTACAAGGTTGCACATAAGACGACCTGAGTCTTCAACAGTACACCATTCAAGAACACCGTTAATCGGTACATGGAACATAATAGGATCCATATTTTTAAGAATGTTAGGATAAAGAATACCTGACTGACGCATTACAACCCAGTTTTTGATACCGCTTTCAACAAATGTGCGTTCAGCAACTGTTTTTGAAATAGCATAGTGGTCATAAATAGAAATTTTAATAGGATCTCCGCAGCGTCCCCAATGAATCGGGTAATTACGGCCGCCTGTTTCTGCAACAGTGCCTATGTAGCAAACTTTAACAGCGTCGGGATCCGGCTGAGAAAGAACTGCTTTGCAGATGTTCTGCGCTGCGCCGATGTTTGTTTTCTGCGTCCTGTAAGGTTTCCAGTCTGCTGTAGGTGATACCATACCGCCAACGTGAAGAACATAGTCAGAGCCTGTTACACCTTCAAGAATTGCATCATAGTCAAGAAGATCGCCCCAAACGATTTTAACGTTTGGCTTGCTCATAAGAGGCTTTAATTTTTCTTCATTCTTAGCGCTCTTTCTTGCAAGCATTTTGATGTTGATTTCGTTAGGCTTTTTGAGCATTTCCTGCACAGCAGCCCAACCCATGTTACCGGTACCTCCGGTAATAAATACGGTTTTCTTTGCCATAAGATAAATCCTCCTTGCAAAATTACAAAATTTAACGATTTATATTATAAACTAATTCTAAACAAATTACAACACATTTAATAAAAATTATAAAATAATTCTAAAATTTTTTTATTCCTTTTTATTATTTCATTTTTTAGTTGACAAATCGGCGGCACAGGAGTATCATATCTACACAAAGTAAATATTCTTATCAAGAGTGGCAGAGGGACTGGCCCGTTGAAGCCACAGCAACCTGCGTTAATGCAAGGTGCTAATTCCTGCGGTTATGCCGAGTGATGAGTTATCTTAACACACACTCACGCAGGGTGTGTTTTTTGTTTAGGGAGGAAAATATTATGGCAAAACATTTATTTACAAGTGAATCTGTTACAAAAGGTCATCCCGATAAAATCTGTGACCAGATTTCAGATGCAATTCTTGACGCTATGCTTGAACAGGACCCTATGAGCCGTGTTGCCTGCGAAACAACCTGCACAACGGGACAGGTTCTTGTTATGGGTGAAATTACATCAAACGCTCAGGTAGATATTCCTGCGCTTGTCCGCAAAACTGTCTGCGAAATCGGTTATGATGACGGCAGAAAGGGATTTGACGGCAATACCTGCGCAGTTCTTGTTGCGCTTGATAAGCAGAGCACCGATATTGCTATGGGCGTTGATAAATCGCTTGAACTTAAAAATTCACAGGAAGATGAGTATAATCTCAACGGTGCAGGCGATCAGGGTATGATGTTCGGCTATGCCTGCAATGAAACCGATGAACTTATGCCGATGCCTATCAGCCTTGCTCATAAACTTGCTGTTAAACTTACAGAAGTCCGTGAAAATGGCACACTGCCTTATCTTTATGCAGACGGTAAAACACAGGTTACTGTTGAATATGATGACGGCAAGCCCGTTAAAGTTACTGCCATTGTAGTTTCAAGCCAGCACAGTGCAGAGGTTGAACTTGAAACTCTGCGTAAAGATATTATCGAGAAAGTTATTAAAACTACAATTCCTGCCGAATTGATGGACGAGGATACTGTAATTTATGTAAATCCGACAGGCAGATTTGTTATCGGCGGTCCTCAGGGTGACAGCGGCTTGACAGGCAGAAAGATTATTGTTGATACATATGGCGGATATGCACGTCACGGCGGCGGTGCTTTCAGCGGTAAAGACCCGACTAAGGTGGACAGGAGCGCCGCTTATGCTGCACGCTGGGTAGCAAAAAATATAGTTGCTTCAGGTCTTGCAGATAAGTGCGAGGTTGAGCTTGCTTATGCAATCGGTGTTGCCAAGCCTGTTTCGGTTATGGTGGACACTTTTGGAACGGGCAAAAAGTCTGACGAAGAAATTACGGAAATTATTAACAAGGTGTTCGATTTAAGACCGTCGGCAATTATTGACAGGCTTGATTTAAGAAAGCCTATCTATAAAAATGTTGCCGCATACGGTCATATGGGCAGGGAAGACCTCGGCGTTTCATGGGAAAAGCTTGATATGGTCGATGAAATCAAAAAGTATATGTAACAGTATTTACGGGCGGATATTATCCGCCCGTTTTTTGTTAAAAAATATTTAACTTTTACGGTGTTGACAAATGGAAAATAAAGGCTATAATAGTAATTAGCACTCGAACCTAAAGAGTGCTAATCTATAAAAAGAGTTATTGGAAAGGTGATTTTTATGAGAAAGAAACAATTTAAAGCAGAATCTAAAAAGCTCCTTGATATGATGATTAATTCCATTTACACCAACAAGGAAATCTTTATAAGAGAACTTATTTCAAATGCGTCTGACGCTATTGACAAACTTTATTTTAAGTCGCTCACGGATGACAGTGTAGGACTCTCAAAATCCGATTTCAAGATTGAAATTTCAACTGACAAAGAAAACCGCACAATCACGATTGAGGATAACGGTATCGGTATGACTGCCGAAGAACTTGAAACAAATCTCGGAACTATCGCTAAATCAGGCTCTCTTAATTTTAAAAATGAAAATGAAGATGCAAAGGATAAGGACATTGAGGTTATCGGTCAGTTCGGTGTCGGTTTCTATTCTTCATTTATGGTTGCATCAAAAGTTGAGGTTGTGTCAAAAGCGTTCGGTGCTGATACTGCAAACAAGTGGGTATCAGAGGGTGCAGACGGCTATACAATAGAAGAATGTGAGAAGAACAGTGCAGGAACTGTAATTACTCTTTACATTAAAGAAGATACCGAAAACGAAAATTACAGCACCTATCTTGAAGAATATACATTGTCCGACCTTGTTAAAAAGTACAGCGATTACATCCGCTATCCTATTACAATGGCAATGACTCACAGTGTGCCTGATGAAGAAAAAGAGGGCGAATACAAAGAAGAAGTTACCATTGATACTCTCAACTCAATGATACCGATTTGGCGCAAAAACAAGAGCGAACTTACGGAAGACGATTACAACGAATTTTATAAAAACAAGTTTATGGATTATGAGGCTCCGCTTCTTTATATCCCGTTTAAAACAGAAGGACAGGCTACTTTTGATTCGCTTATCTACATTCCGTCAAAAGCACCTTATGATTTTTATTCCAAAGAATATGAAAAAGGTCTTCAGCTTTACACAAACGGCGTTCTTATTATGGATAAATGCGGTGATTTGCTGCCCGATTATTTCAGTTTTGTAAAAGGTATTGTTGATTCAGCTGATTTGTCACTCAATATCAGCCGTGAAACGCTCCAGCAGGATTATCAGGTTAAAATTATCGCTAAGGCTATTGATAAAAAGATTAAAAACGAACTTAAAAAACTTCTTAATAATGACAGAGAGAAGTTTGAAAAATTCTTTGAAACCTTCGGCGTTCAGTTAAAATGGGGCGTTTATGCAAATTACGGTGCTGATAAAGACGGCTTGAAAGACCTTATTCTGTTTAAGTCGGTTAAAGAAGGCAAGTACCTCACACTTAAGGAATACACCGAGGCCATAGCAGAGGGTCAGGATACAATTTACTATGCCTGCGGCGCATCTGCCGAAAAAATCGCACTTCTTCCTCAGACTGAGGCAGTTATTTCCAAAGGCTATGATGTTCTTTGCTTTACCGATGATGTTGATGAATTTGCAATTCAGATGCTTATGGAATATGACGGCAAGCATTTTGCAAACATTTGTAAAGATGATTTGAATCTTGACAGTGAAGAAGACAAAAAGGCACTTGATGAAAAGAATGAAAATGCCAAGGAAATGCTTGATGAAATCAAGTCGTATCTCGGTGACGAGGTATCAGCCGTTAAATTTTCAAATGCAGTCGGCAATCACGCAGTTTCACTTTCTGCCGAAGGTTATGTTTCACTTGAAATGGCAAGAGTTTTAAGTCAGATGCCGGGCGCAGACGGCGGTATGAAGGCACAGCTTGTACTTGAAATTAATTCAAATCATAAGATTGCAGAAAAACTGTTTGAACTTTTTGCAAACGATAAAGAAAAGCTTGAAAAGTATTCAAAATTGCTTTATACAGGCGCTCGCCTTATCAGCGGTCTTACAGTTGAAAATCCAACAGAATTTGCCGATATGATTACAGATTTGATGTGAATTAATTAAATAATACGGTTGTAATTAGGGGTCGATGATTTCATCGGCTCTTTTTTGTTTACATATGTTTTTAATTATGATATTATATAATTAATATTGAATTAGGAGCATCATATTATGGAAAAGTTCAGATGGGCGTATATCGGCAGCGGCAGCATTGCAAATTCAACAGCAAGTGATATAATACATGGAAATCATATTATTACTTCGGTTTTCAGCCGAAATGTGAGTAAAGGAAAAGCGTTTGCAGATAAATACAATGCGGATTTTTATAATGATTTTGAATTGGCGGTGAACAGGGAAGATGTTGACGGCGTTTATATCGCAACACCTCATACTGCTCATGTAGATTATGCCGTTTCGGCGATGAAAATGGGCAAGCCAGTTCTTTGTGAAAAGCCTGTAGGTGTGTGCATTGATGATGTTAAAACGCTTATAGAAACAGCAAAAAACGAAAATGTTTATTTCTGCGAGGCTATGTGGACATGGTTTTCCGATGTGGCTCTTACGGTTAAAAAATGGGTGCAAAATAAAGAAATCGGTGCGATTAAAGATGTTGAAATCAATTATATGTTCCCGGGAATTCTTATGCCGAAAACTTCCCGTGTTCTGATGCCCGAAACGGCGGGCGGAGCATTGCTTGATGTGGGTATTTATCCGATAACATATTGCTATAATCTTTTCGGAATGCCCGAAAAAATCACCTGTAACGGTAAAATAAAAAACGGCATTGATATAAGTGAAACGGTTATTCTTCAATATAACGGCTTTAAATGTACGCTTAATATGTCGCTCTGCCGTTTAAAAGAAAATTGTATTATTAAAGGCACTGACGGAAAAATCGTTCTGCCGTCATTTTTTCATATGGCGTCAAAGGCTGTGCTGAAAAACAGTAAAGGCAAACAGACCTTTAACGGTAAAACCGATTATTTAACTGAATTTACAAGAGTTGCAGAAGAAATACGAAAAGGCAGAACAGAGTCTGCTTATATTCCGTTTGATGCTACCGAAAACTGTATGAAAATTATGGATGAGTGCAGGCGGCAGATGAATCTTGTTTATCCCTTTGAAAAATAAATTTTATGTAACCTTTCAGCATTGTATTCGGTTTATATAGCAGAGGCTTTTTATCAGATTAAAATTATTTTTAAAATTTCTTAATTAAAACTAAATAATTTCTATATCGTTTA
>CABUAS010000046.1 GCA_902489595.1 uncultured Oscillospiraceae bacterium
AAACTTTATTTATTTAAATTTTTTAGATACTGCTCTTTTATCAGCAAAAAACTTTCCTCGCTTATATCGTGCTCGATTTTGCAGCTGTCCTTGTATGCAGTTTCTTCGCTTGTGCCGAGCTGCATTAAAAATCCTGCTATTACATTATGGCGGTCATAGATTTTCTCTGCAATTTCACGCCCTTTATCAGTTAAAGTGATATTGCCGTTATTGTCTACCGAAATATAACCGTCTTCCCTTAAATTTTTCATATAAACGGAAACGGACGGCTTTGAAAATCCCATTTCATTGCAAATATCAATGCTGCGGCAGTAGCCTTTTTTATTGTTTATAATTAAAATCTGCTCAAGATAGTTTTCTGCGCTTTCTTTAATCTGCATTGTTTTCACCTCATTATTATGTTATCACAAAACAATGCGAAATGCAAATCAGAAAAGAACTTTAATTTTGAATTTTTCCTTGCAGTGGGGGCATACAACACTGTGTGTGCCTTTTTGCCTTTTCAGCCTTAAAACTGCCTTGCATTTCGGGCATTTTTTGAAAATGTGTGTTTTTCTGAATTTCCATTTATCGCCGAGCAGTCTGAAATGTTTTTTGACTGCGTTTTCAAATACAAGCCATTTTGCATTTTCCGCACGTCTTTTTTCAATGTTTTTTGAGAAGAAGCGGAATGTCGCAAAAATAAATATTCCGAAGCAGAGCACTGAAAGTACTATATAAATCCGCCTGTCAACAAATCTGCCGATGACTGAACTGATTAATACAGTGCCGAGATATATCCATAAAAGGCCCTTGTAAAGTTGGTCGGGACCGTACCTTCCAACCATAAACTGCTGAAATTTAATTGCAAGATTGCTGAAAAAGTTTTTCATAATTTCACCTTAATTCTTTATTGCGTCAGAGCCGTCATCACTTCCGAAATACTGCCCGTAACTGTTTTTTGTTGTTGTTTCTTTCTGTGAAAACGGGTTTGCCTGCTGTGAATTGTAATTTATGTGCGGCGTGCCGATAAGTGAAACTGCAATCCACAAAACAAACCTTATAATCATTATGATGAATATAAACCTTAATATGCGTGAAAGGCATCCACGGTTTTTCTGCACATAAACTCTGCCGTTTCCGCTTGGTGCATCGTACTCTTCATAAGTGAAATCGCTGAAGCCGCCAAACGGACTGCCATACCCTTCGGGGCGCATACCGTTTCGTATCTGCGCATATACTGATGAGTAAATGGAGTTGTTCGGTTCCATTGCACACGCCTGCTGAATGTGGCTGAGTGCAATATCTTTGTTGCCGAGCCCCATATTTGCAACAGCTGACAGGTAGTACCACTGCGCCGTTTTGTCATCAATCTGACTTAGCAGATTGATCGCCTGCCTGAACTGGCGGTTGTTGATAAACTGAGCGGCAGATGTGTAATAATCGGGTGCAGAATTACGGCTTTGCCTGTATCTGCTCTGATTTTCGTATGAATTGTAAGTACCGTAACCGCTGTAAGTGTTCTGATTTGCAGTGCCGTTTTTTATCTGGTCATAAGCGGCATTGATTTCCGCCATTTTTTCAGCCGCCGTCGGGTCATTCGGGTTTAAATCGGGGTGATATTTTTTTGCAAGTTTTTTGTATGCCTTTGTGCATTCTTCTTCACCGGCACCGTCGGGCACACCCAAAACTTTATAAGGATTAGTTATCATATATTTTCCTTTGCTATTATTTTATTATGAAATGTATCATATAATTATTTCAGCAATATTAATAAGGTGTAACAAAACAAATATTTTTCTTGAAATAAATGCCAACATTTGATACTATATATTTGTAATAAATTTTTGAACGGAGGTCTGCATTATGGATATGGTTTTGTTGACGCTCGGTGAAACGATTGATAAAGTCTTTTACGGCTTTGATATGTCAATCTTTCGCTTTTTCGGCTCAATTCAGAATACATTTTTAACATATGTGGCAAAATTCTTTACAAGCTTCGGCGATGAGGCATTTATTATTCCGATTGCAGTAATTTCAATCGTGTTGATGTTTTTCAAAAAAACAAGAAAATACGGCTTTGCAATGGCGTTTGCTATTATTATAGGCACGCTTGTAACAAATGTTATTGTTAAGCCTATGGCGCTTCGTATAAGACCGTACAATACTTTGCAGGGCGACGCCGATTATTGGGGCTGGTACACCTTTGCAGGCGCTTTAAGCGAGTCTGACTACTCATTCCCGAGCGGCCACACTACAGGCGCATTCGAAGTTGCCGTTTCGCTTGCACTTGTGCTCAGAAGTGACGGCAAAAAGAAAATTGCGTGGATTTTCCCTGTAATTGCTGCATGCACAATGGGCAGCCGTATATACCTTATGGTTCATTATCCGACAGATGTTATCTGCGGAATGATTGTCGGCACGCTTGCAGGTGTTCTCGGCTACTTCCTTATGAAACTTGCAATGATGCTGATTGAAAAGGTTAAACCGTTTACATTCATTGATAAAATCGACCTCGGCAAACTGAAATTTATGAAGTGGAGTCAGGGTAAGGCAGGCACTGCCGTTATTGCCGTTGCGGTCTGCGCAGTGTTCCTCGGCTCGTTTATACCCGGATTGACAGAGGGCGGCGAAAATGCAGTCCGCTGTGCTTATGATGGTGAATATAACTGCTATAATGAGGCAAGAGTTGATGACGAAAAGTATCCGCCGATTGACGGTAAGGAATATTGCAAAATTCACTGGAAACAGCTTTCAGACTCTCAATAAATGGTCAGAATCACGCCAAATTATAAATATGTTACGGTAATTACATTACCGTAGGGGTCGATGACCACATCGACCCGTTTTATAATAACGTTATTGAAACCCCTCAGAAACATCGAGTTTCTGAGGGGTTTGGCGTTTTTTTACCTTTTGCTCGGGGGCAGTACCTATGTACGGCTCCCACTCGCAAAATGCAAAATTCTGTTTCATTTCTTGAAGTCTGTTCGTAGGGCGGGGTGCCCCCACCCCGCCGAAAAATTATGAAAAACTCAACGGCGGGCTGAGGGCAGCCCGCCCTACGATTAGATTATAAAAGCACCGCAGAACATTCAATGTTTCTGCGGTGCTGATTTTTATTTATATCATATTTATATACTCTTTCGTTTTTTCAAGGAATATATTCATTTCTTCGTCTGTGCCGATTGAGATACGAACATAATTATTAATTCGTGGCTTATTGAAATACCTGATGAATACTTTCTGTGTTTTGAGCCATTCAAAATAATCCTTTATATTTATACTGCTGTTTGTTGCAAAAAGGAAGTTTGTCTGTGACTCAAGTACGGTAAAGCCGAGGCTTTCAAGTTCATTCTTTACACGTTCTCTTGTAGCAATGATTTTTGATACTGTTTTTTCAAAATATTTTCTGTCTTTAATTGCCGCCGTGCCTGCCGCCATTGAAATACTGTTTACAGTGTAACTGTTGTATGAATTTTTAACAGCCTCAAGCACCGAAATTAAATATTTGCTGCCGATGGCATATCCGATTCTCATCCCTGCAAGACTGCGGCTTTTTGAAAAAGTGCCCGTAACAAGCAGATTTTCATATTTTTTTGTCAGTTCAACAGAAGAACTGCCTCCGAAATCAACATACGCCTCGTCAATAATAACAACGCTGTCCTGATTATATTCCATGATTTTTTCAACAAAAGCAGTGCTTTCTCCTATAGATGTAGGCGCATTCGGGTTTGGTATAACAACGCCGCCGTTTTCTTCTCTATAATCTTCGGCATTGATTCTGAAATTGTCATCAAGCGGATAATTTTTGTAAGGAATACCGAAAAGGTCGCACCATACAGGGTAGAAACTGTAAGTTATATCGGGGTAGGCAATCGGCTTGCCGCTGTTGAAAAATGCCTGAAAAGCAAGTGCAAGAACATCGTCCGAGCCGTTGCCGATAAATACATTTTCTGTCTTAACACAGTAAAAATCAGCGATTGCCTGCTTGAACACAGCAGCATTTGCATCGGGATAAAAGCGAAGCTTGCCGCAGTCAAATTCCCTGATTGCCTTAATAACCTCGGGCGACGGGGGATAAGAATTTTCGTTTGCATTGATTTTTACGATATCTTTGTCTTTGCTTTGTTCGCCCGGTACATAAGGGTCAATTTTTCTTACATTATTTTTCCAGTTTTCCATAATTTTATCTCCTGCCTCAGTTATGGGAATATTTTAGCACATTAAAGTGTTTTTATCAATATATAACTTGTGTTAAATGATGTTTTGTGATAAAATCTTATTGGGAAGTGAGAAAATGGAAATTTATATTTATGTAATTATTGCACTTTGCGTTATCATTATAGCACTGCTTGCCGTGCTGATTGCAAGAAAGCCTAAGAAAGACGAGTCAGCCGCACTGATTGATCAGAAAATTGATATTAATTCAAAGCAGATGAACGATAATATGGTGCGCCTTTCAAATCAGATGAAGGGTCTTACCGACAAGAATTATGAACAGCAGATAAAACTGCTTGAAACGCTTAATGAAAATGCCGAAAAGCAGACAAAAGCAATCAGCGACGCTATCGGCAGTATGCAGAAAAGTAACGAAGAAAAACTTGAGGTTATGCGCAGAACAGTTGATGAAAAACTTGCCGAAACGCTCAATCAGCGTCTTAACGCATCGTTTAAAACAGTTTCGGAGCAGCTGCAGAATGTTTATAAAAGCCTTGGCGAGATGAAAGAACTTTCGGCAGGTGTAACGGATAAGGTTACCGACCTTAACAGGGTGCTTACCAATGTTAAAGCAAGGGGCACATGGGCAGAAGTTCAGCTCGGCAATATTCTTGATGAAACAATTCCCAATATGTACGAAAAAAATGTAAAAACCAACCCTAAATACAGCGGTCAGGTTGAGTTTGCCGTGCGTATTCCCAATCAGCAGGATGACGGCGTAACATATCTTCCGATTGACTCGAAATTCCCGATGGAAGATTATATTCGTCTGTCAACCGCATCGGAGGAGGGCAATCTTGCAGAACTTGAAAAGGCACGCAAGGCGCTTGAGCAGAGAGTTAAGGACGAGGCAAAATTTGTTAAAAACTATATCAGCACGCCCGAAACAACGCCGTTTGCAATTCTTTATCTTGCAACCGAGGGACTCTATGCCGAAATCACATCAAGCAAAAGCGGAATTGCGGAAAAGCTTCAGGCTGACGGTATTATGCTTGCAGGACCGAGCACAATTACTGCACTTTTAAATTCGCTTGCAATGGGATTTCGTACAATGGCAATCAATAAAAAGGCTAATGAGGTGTGGAAGGTACTCGGTGCCGCTAAAATGCAGTATGAAAAATTCGGCACACTTCTTGCCAAAGCACGCAAAAAGGTTGACGAGGCAGGCAAGGTGCTTGATGAGGCAGACCACAGAAATGATATAATTCAGAAAAATCTGCGCAAAGTTGAACTGCTTGAAACGGATGATGAGGCAAATGATTTGCTCGGTATATCGGATTAATAAAAACGCCGTGGCTGTAAAAAGCCACGGCATTTTTATATCTGCTCCAGTATTTTCGCAACGCCGAAATTGTTGTTTGATGATGTGGTAATGCTCGATATTTCTTTAATACAGGGCTCGGCGTTTGCCATTGCTGCGGCAATTCCTGCACATTTTAAAAGTGAAATATCGTTTTCTCCGTCACCGAAAGCAATAGTATCGTCAATATCAATACCGAGAAAATCAGTAAGGTAAGCAAATGCTTTTCCCTTGTCAGCGTCTTTGTGCGTTACTTCAATAAATTTGCTGAAAATGCTCCAGTATTGAACATCATCAAATTTATCAAGCACCGTTTCAAATGCTTTCTGCATTTCTTCATTTTTGATTGTTATAAATATTTCGTCTGTTTTCAGTGAATTGCTTTTTATAAAATCATAAATGCCGTCAACAATTTTTCTCGATTTTTTTATGTAAGTGCCTACGGGTGATGTGCCGTGAATTTTCATATAATTATTCATTGTATTTTTGGTAAGGTAGCCGAAACCGCCCGAAAACACTTCAAAATCCGTGTCGAATTCCTCGGCTTTTTTGATGATTTCAAGCGATGTTTTTGTATCAATCTGCCTGCTGTAAAGCGGGTCTCCTGTTTTTAGGTCAATGATTTCTGCGCCGTTGTTCGTTATTGCGTATTCGATTTCTTTTATATTTGTAATTTCGTCTGAAAGCCCCATAAACGGTCTGCCCGTTACGGGTACGATGTGCACACCTTTTTTGTGTGCATTTTTTATTGCCGCTTTAGTTCTTTCATCAATTTTTTTATCGTCTGTAAAAAGTGTGCCGTCAAGATCCGTGCCTGCAAGTTTTATATTTGAAAATACCATTTTTTCACCGCCGTGCCGAGAATAACATTAATATTGTATCAAATTACCATTAAATTTTCCATATTTATTTTATTTTTGACCGAATATATATTGACTTTTGCCCTGTACCTTGTTGTATAATATTGAAAGTTAAATAAAGGAGCAGAATTTATGTTTTTTAAAAAAGCACCTGATGAAATCAGTCTTTACTATTATAAATGTGACAATGCAGGCGATATTTTAAACGAAACGCTTATTCCTGATTTGTTCGGCATCAAGGTTTTGCAGGAAAGTTTTGAAACCTCTGATATGATAGCGGTCGGCTCTGTGCTCGAAAGAATTGTAAAAGGTTCAAATGCAGGTTGGACAAATGAAAAACTGCAAAAAACAGCCGATAAATCAAAAACAATAATTGTGTGGGGCACAGGCTTTATGTATGGGTATGACGATTTTTCTGAAATGAAATTTGTTCGCCCTGCCGATATTCGTGCTGTCAGAGGTGAACTTTCACGCAAAGCGTGTGAAAAAATTATCGGTGGGAAACTGAACTGCGTTACGGCAGACCCCGGCCTTCTTGCGCCGTTTTTGCTTGATAAAATGCCGGAAAAGAAATATGAACTCGGCATTATTCCTCATTTCAGAGAGTATGAAAACGAAGAATATTTAAACCTTTTTAAAAATATAAACAGTAAATGCGAAAATTCCGTAATTATTGACCTTAGTGAAAATTTAACTGATGTTTTAACGAAAATAGCTTCCTGTGAAACGGTTATTTCAACAAGTCTGCACGGGCTTATTTTTTCAGATGCATTCGGAATTCCGAGTATGTGGTGCGAGATGACTGATATTATTCTCGGCGGCGGTTACAAATACCGTGATTATTATTCCTGTTATGGAATTGAGGCAGAGCCTTTTGACTTGAAGTGCACAGGTTTTCCGTCTGTTGATGAAATCAGAAAAAACTATAAAGTCAGTTACGGCGATGTTCTTAAAAAGCAGAAACAGTTAATTAAATGTTTTCCTTACCATAATAAAAAAACGAGGTTGATTTTAAAATCTATCAGGCATTGTGGTTTAGGCAAATGACAAAGTATGTTTTAAAAAGTGTTAAAAAAAGCAAACTGATTATTATAGCAACGTGGGTGCTTTACTGCGCATCTTATTTTATAAGAACCTGCTATGCGGCAACAATAGCGCCGCTTGCGGAAGAGGGAATTTACTCAAAGGGTCAAATCGGTCTTATCGGCACGGCATTTTTTGTGTGTTACGGTGTCGGTCAGTTAATCAGCGGCCTTATAGGCGATAAGATCAATCCGTTTTTTATGGTGTTTTTTGGTTCGGTTCTCGGTTCAGTATGTTGTTTTCTTATGCCTGTGGCAGGCAGCCTCGGTATGCTTATAGGCGTTTGGGCGGTAAACGGCTTTTTTCAGTCAATGCTCTGGTCGCCGATACTGCGTATTTTTTCAGAAACGATTGATAAAAGCCTGAGTGAAAAGGCAATTTTAAATATTGCACTGTCACTGCCGGTTGGTACTGTTACGGCATATCTGATGTCGTCTTTAATTATTAAATATTATAACTGGAAATATGTTTTCATTTTCGGCGGAGCAGTTGTTATCATTGCTGTTTTGTTTGCAGGCGCTGCCCTTTCAGCCTCTAAAAACAGTATTGAAAAAGTAACTGTAACTGCACAGAAAAGCGCTGAAATTCAAAGCAGAGCAGACAAAAAAGGCTTGCTGCCTCTTGCCCTTTCAAGCGGACTTTTTGTTATAATGATTCCGTCATTTCTGCACGGTATGATGCGGGACGGCATTACAAACTGGGTGCCTGCAATGATAAGTGAGGTTTACGGCGTTTCAACTTCATTTTCAATTTTTGTAACGATAGCGCTGCCGATTTTCAATGCCTTCGGCGCATATCTTGTTACTCCGCTTTATAAAAAATTCGGCGAAAATGAAATGAAAACGGCAGGTGTAACGGGTGCTGTTGTGCTTTTGCCGCTGTTCTTAATGCTGTTTATGAACAAGCTGCCCGTTTTTGCGGTTATCGTTTTGCTTGCGATTACAACATCTGTTATGTATGCGCTGAATTATCTTATCATTTCGCTTGTTCCTGTCAGATTTTCAAAATATGGGTGTACTTCAGGTATCAGCGGAATACTTAATTCGGGTGCTCATATCGGCTGTGCGCTTTCATCATACGGATTTGGTGCGATTGCAGAAAAAACAGGCTGGAATGCCGTAATTATCGTGTGGATTGTGTCGTCACTTCTGATTATAGTTTCATCTTTTCTTGTAAATAAAAAGTGGGGCAGATTTTGTCATAATAAAAACGCTTAGCAGAAGGGCGTTATGCTCTCTGCGGCTGCGTAATGTGAAAGGCTTGTTTTATGATAAGAAAATTTAAAAGCAGTGATTTGAATATCATAATGGCAATATGGCTTGATGAAAATATAAAGGCACATAATTTTATTTCACCCGAATATTGGCAGAATAATTATGATTATGTGAAATCCGTTTTGCCGAATGCCGAAATATATGTTTATGCCGATGATGAAAATGTGACAGGGTTTATCGGTCTTAACTGCGGTTATATCGAGGGTGTTTTTGTAAGGTCATTAAATCAGCATAAAGGCGCAGGCACTGCATTGATTAACTCTGCAAAGAAAAAATATGATGAACTGACTTTAAAGGTGTATTGTAAAAATACAAAAGCCATTGCATTTTACACAAAAAACGGCTTTGAAATAACAGAAAAAGGCGTTGACGAAAGTACAGGCGAAGAAGAATATACAATGATGTGGAAGAAAGAAATATGATTATACTAATTGCAGGTGCAACGCACACGGGCAAAACAAATCTGGCACAGAAATTGCTTGAAAAGTACAAATATCCGTATTTATCAATAGACCATTTAAAAATGGGGCTGATAAGGAGCGGTAATACGGATTTAACGGTTTATGACGATGATAAACTTACGCCGTATTTGTGGAATATAGTTAAAGAAATGATAAAAACGGCAGTTGAAAACAATCAGAATTTAATTGTTGAGGGGTGCTATATTCCGTTTGAATGGGCAAAGGATTTTGACAGCACATATTTAAAGCATATAAAATATTACTGCCTTGTTATGACGGCGCAGTATATTGAAAATCATTTCAGTGACATCAAAAAATTTGAAAGTGTTATTGAAAGCCGTAAAACTGATGATTTAACTAAAGAAAGTATTATAAAAGAAAATACATACAATCTTGAAATGTGCCGAAAGCATGGTTGCAATTATATTTTAATTGATGATGTTTATGAGGCTGAATTACAGGAAGGGGCATTAAACTGAAAACGGTTATCAGACATCCGATAAAAAAAGAAAAATAAGGAAAATAAAAATGGAGATAAAGAAAATTAATGATATAGCAGTTGTGAAAAGTGATGAGATCATAATGGCAGATGTACAGTCGGCAATGGATTTGATTATGAACGTAAAATATGAAACAGGATGCAGTAAAATTGTACTGAATAAAGAGGCTGTTACGGAAGACTTCTTTATTCTGAGCAAAGGGATTGCAGGTGAAATTTTGCAAAAATTCATTAATTATCAGATTAAGTTTGCTGTTTGCGGTGATTTTTCAAAATACACAAGTAAGCCTTTAAAGGATTTTATATATGAAAGCAATAAAGGTAAGGATATATTTTTTGTACCCGACACGGATACGGCTGTAAAAATGCTGTCACAAAAATAATTTTGTGTTTTAAAATAAAACTTTGTTCAAAAGCAGTATGTGAAAAATGGAGAAGATGAAAGAGTTATTTATTAAACTGAAAAATAAATTTATAAAATTCTGCAAATGGGTGTGGCAGGAATGTAAGGACTGGCACACGGTTGTTATTTTTGCTGTTGTTGTAGTCGTTATGTATTCGCCTGTCTGGGGCGGATATCTGTGCCACGCCATATTCGGCTGGAAATGGTGCAGTGTTATGGCAACGGCATACCTTGCATTTTGGGCAGGTCCATTCACGCCGTTTTTCCCGCTTTGCATTGCTATCACCTTGGGAATACGGCGGATTATTGATAAAATAAAAGGCAAAAAGAAAGCAGAAAAGGAGTTTGCAGGAATTGAAACAGACAGACTTATATTGAGGCAATTTGAAGAAAACGATATAGATGCAATTTACCTGCTTCTTTCAGATGAAGAGGTGAACACTTTTTTGCCGTGGTTTCCCGTAAAGGACAGGGATGAAGCAAAGACGTTTTTTGAAAAACGATTTAAGGACAGACCGTATTGCTTTGCTATCTGCCTGAAAGAAGATAATGTTCCTATAGGCTGCATAAATGCAGAGGAAGATGATGACAGCCATGATTTCGGATATCTTCTGCGTAAGGAGTATTGGCATCAGGGTATAGTCAGTGAAGCAGGTGAAGCGGTTATTGAATTACTGAAAAAAGATAACTTTCCTTATATTACGGCAACGCATGACAGAAATAATCCCCACAGCGGCGCTGTTATGAAACGAATGGGAATGCACTATTGCTATTCTTATAAAGAACAGTGGCAGCCAAAGGATTTTCCTGTAATCTTCCGAATGTATCAGTTGAATTTTGACGGACAGGATGAAAGAGTGTATAAAAAATATTGGGATTCGTGTGATGAGCATTTCATTGAAACGGACATATAATTTTCAATTCAGGAGTGTAATGGTATGGCAATGTGGAATCCTTGGCACGGGTGTAAAAAATGCAGTGACGGTTGTCTGCATTGCTACATTCATAAGGGCGATGCAAAACGAGGTGTGGATACAAATCAAATTGTAAAAACAAAAGATTTTGATAAGCCTGTCCAAAAACTGAAAAACGGTAATTGTAAAATGAAACCGGGTATTGTTTATTTATGCTTTTCTTCTGATTTTCTTATTGAAGAAGCAGATGAGTGGCGCAATGAATGCTGGAAAATGATACAGGAACGGCAGGACTGCACCTTTTTGTTTCTGACCAAAAGAATTGACAGGTTTATGAAATGTATTCCCGATAACTGGGCAGACGGATATGATAATGTTGTTGTTTGCTGTACGGTTGAAAATCAGAAAAATGCCGATTATAAGCTGAATATATTTAAGAATTTGCCGATAAAGCATAAATGTATTACTGCTCAGCCGCTTCTTGAAAATATTAAATTTGAAAAGTATCTTGATGATATTGAATTAGTAGTTGTCGGCGGTGAATCGGACATAAATGCAAGACCTTTAAATTATGACTGGGTGCTGAATCTTCGACAGCAGTGCATAAGAAAAAATGTCAGCTTTGAGTTCAGACAGTGCGGTACTTATTTTATAAAGGATTCAAAGAGATATACCTTGCAGACAAAGGATTTGTGCAGACAGGCGAAACTGGCTGATATTGATTTTAAAAGAACAATTAGTTAAATAATTTTTAATTGATATTATCTGCTTTACATATTGTCACGCAGGAAGTATAATGAAAAAATAGTACAGTCAGAATCGAGATGTATATTTATGTGGGTTGTGTTCGCAATACTTTCATCAATATTTGCGGCGGCAACATCAATACTTGCAAAAATCGGAATCGATGATATTGATTCAAATCTTGCAACCGCAATAAGAACCGTTGTGGTTGTTGTTATGGCGTGGGGTATGGTGTTTATAACCAATGCTCAGTCGGGACTTTCGTCAATAAGCAAAAAAAGCTGGCTGTTTCTTATTCTTTCAGGTGCGGCAACAGGGCTTTCGTGGCTTTGCTATTATAAAGCACTTAAAGACGGCACGGTGTCCGTTGTTGCGCCGATAGACAAACTGAGTGTTGTAATCACAATGGTTTTTGCCGCTGTATTTCTGCACGAGCAGTTTACGCCGAAATCTATTATCGGCTTAATTTTAATCACTGTCGGCACACTTTTAATGGTTTTATGATAATTGAATAAGCACAAAAAAGCGTCGGAGTTTTATACCTCCGGCGCTTTAATTCATTTGTCAAAGCTTGGGTTAAATGCGTAAAAGTTTTTGCTGTTCATTCTGTCTGTCAACAACCGCAGACCTTCACCGAAACGCTGGTAGTGTACGATTTCACGCTGACGCAGGAATTTGATAGGCTCAATAACATCGGGGTCATCAACAAGACGCAGGATATTGTCATAAGTGATTCGTGCTTTTTGCTCGGCGGCAAGGTTTTCATTTAAGTCGGCAATGGGGTCGCCCGTTGACTGAATGGATGCGGCTGACCAAGGAAAACCACTCGCTGCCGTCGGATAAACACCTGTAGTGTGGTCTATAAAATACGATGCAAAGCCCGGATTTTCTTCAATCTGCTTTTCAGTCAGATTTCGTGTAAGTTGGTGCACGATTGTTCCTACCATCTCAAGATGCCCTAATTCTTCCGTGCCAATGTCTGTCAGCAAACCTTTTAGTTCTGCCGTTGGCATTGAATAGCGCTGCGAAAGATAGCGCAGTGATGCTCCAAGCTCTCCGTCAGGACCACCATATTGACTTATGATTAAACTTGCGGCGGCGGGGTTGCAGTGTTTGATGTTTATAGGGTACTGAAGTTTTTTTATATAATTAAACATAGAATTTCTCCTTTATTTCACTTTATTTCCATTTTATGACGGTAAAAATGAAATGTTAATATTCGGCTTTGCACATCGGTTGCAGTGATTTTTATATGCATTTTTTAATATTTTACTTGACTTTTTTGAAAATATCGTTAATCTATTATTGTAGAACATTCGTTCTACAATATTTTTTTTAGGAGGAAAGAAATTGAATGAAACAGTTATTGCGGCGTTGATTTCGCTTGCGGGCACGGCGATAGGCACGCTTGGCGGAATATACGCTTCAGGTAAATTGACAGCATACAGAATATCTCAGCTTGAAAAAAAGGTGGATAAACATAATCACCTTGTGGAGAGAATGTATAGCGTGGAGGATAAAATTAATATTCTCGATGAAAAACAAAAGGTGGCAAACCACCGAATTGATGATTTGGAAAAGGAGTAATTTTTATGAAAACATTTACAAAAGAAACATTCAGGAGAATGGCACGAACATTTTTACAGGCGTTTATCGCATACATAGCCGTAAACCTTGTAGCAGTCGATTTTACAAGCAGTAAAGATGTGTTGAAATCGGCACTCATCGGTTTATGTGTGTCCGCTGTATCGGCTGGTATTGCCGCAGTTATGAATTTGGAAAACGGAGGCAATGTAAATGACGCTTGATGATTTTATCAGTAAGTATAAGATTGGCAAATCATACGCTTACAACGGCACATACAAGGGCGAGTGTGTAAGTCTCGTAAAATGCTATATTGATGAGGTTCTCGGCAAAACACCGCAGGCAATCGGCAATGCTAAAGATTACTGGGCGAAGCGAAACGGTGCATATCTTAAAAGTATTTTTACACCGATTGCAAATACGCCTGATTTTGTACCGCAGAGGGGCGATGTGTTCGTCAGAACAAGCGGCGTTTACGGTCATATCGGCATTGTGCTTAATGCGACTAAAGATTATTTTTACACAATCGAGCAGAATTATAACGGCTGCCGGGTTGTAAAGAATATCAAGCACACCGATTGGCGAAATATTAACTTCCTCAGACCGAAAAATCAGAGCGGCATTGCAGGTGATTTTATGGTTGGCAAAGCCTATACTCTTACATCAAATGTGAAAATCCGCACAGGTGCAGGAACGAACTGCCGTCAGAAGAAGGTCAGCGAGATTAACGCAGCAGGTCAGAAACGCTGCACAAGCCGGAACAGAAACGATTACGCAGTGCTCCGAAAGGGAATTGAAATTATTCCGAAGCAGATTAAAACC
>CABUAS010000047.1 GCA_902489595.1 uncultured Oscillospiraceae bacterium
CATTTTGTGTGGTAAAATATCCGAAAGAGAGGGATTGTATGAATTTACCTGAAAACGGAAAAAAAGTTCTTGATTTACTGAATAAAAACGGTTTTGAGGCTTATGCCGTCGGCGGTTTTGTGCGTGATATGCTTATGGGCAAAGCGCCCGGTGATTTTGATATTACAACATCCGCTTTGCCGACTGACACTGAAAATATTTTAAAGCAAAATAATATCAAATATATTGAAACAGGTTTAAAACACGGTACAATAACTGCCGTTCTTGACGGTGAACCTATTGAAATTACAACTTTTCGCTGTGACGGCGAGTATAAAGACAGCCGCCGCCCCGAAACAGTAAGTTTTGTAAGGGATATTAAAGAGGATTTGTCACGCCGTGATTTTACCGTTAATGCAATGGCATATAATGAGAAAAACGGCGTTGTGGATTTGTTCGGCGGTCAGCAGGATATAGAAGATAAAATTATTCGCTGTGTAGGCAATGCCGATACAAGATTTAAAGAAGACGCTCTGCGGATTATGCGTGCACTCCGCTTTTCAGCCGTACTCGGTTTTGCGATTGAAGAAAAAACAAAAGAGGCGATTTTCAATAATAAAGAACTTCTTTTAAATGTTGCCTCAGAACGTATTTTTACGGAACTTTATAAAATGCTGAAAGGCGAAAATATTTATAATGTGCTCAATGAATATCAGCAGGTTATCGCTGTAATTATTCCTGAACTGTTGCCTTCAATGCACTGTGAGCAGAATAACCCGTGGCATATTTATAACGTTTATCAGCATATAATTCATGCTGTTGAAAGCGCTCCGCCGGACAGTGATTTAAGACTTGTAATGCTTCTTCACGATATTGGCAAGCCTGCCGTTAAAACGACAGACAGCAGCGGTAAAGACCATTTTAAATTTCACGCAAAAAAAAGTGCGGAAATTGCCGAACGGGTGCTCAGGCGTTTTCACACAAGCAATAAGATTATAAATAAAGTCACAGAACTTGTTTTTTATCATCAGTCCGTTGAAAATGTTGATGATATACGTGTTAAACGCTGGATTGCCAAAATAGGCGCAGAGCAGACTGAAAATCTTTTCAAAGTCCGTATGGCAGATCTTCTTGCCCATAACCCTGAAAAAATAGATTATGAGTATCATAAGCTCAAAGAATTGCTTGATGAACTGAATAATATTGTTGAGGCAGACGGAGCATTTTCAGTCAAAGACCTTGCAGTTCACGGCAATGACCTTATCGCCCTCGGCTTTAAAGGCAAAGAAATCGGTGAAAAACTTAATGAAATTTTAATGCTTGTTATAGATGATAAACTGAAAAATGATAAGCAGGCAATATTGTCTTATTTAACAAAATGACTTAAAAAAAGCACCACGGATGTGGTGCTTTTTTTATACAAAACTATGTTCAACCGTCACTACCAGCATAATATCGGGGCATGCGGCTTTTGTCTGTTCTCTCAATTCTTTTAAAATTGTTTTGCCGTCTTTGTTGTATCCGTGCGGAATAACAAGGTCGAAAATAAAGTTTGTGTGGCTTTCGCCCTCAACAACTCTGAAATCGTGAAATGTAAAACTGCTGTCGTAATCTTCAATGATTCTTGCCATAATTTCTTTGTAGTTATTGATTTTTTCATCGTCAACCACAACAGGGTCCATATGAATACACATCATTATATTCAGCTTTTTGCTGATTCTTTTTTCAACATTGTCTATAATATCATGCAGTTTTAATACATCAATATTGCTCGGCACTTCGGCATGGGCAGATGCAATTCTTCTGCCCGGTCCGTAATCGTGAACAATCAGGTCGTGCACACCTACAATATAGTCCTCCTCAAGCATAATATCTTCAATGCTTTTTACAAGCTCCGGGTCGGGTGCTTTGCCGAGCAGATTACCGATTATGTCTTTAATTATCTCAATGCCCGAAATAAGAACGAAAACGGCAACGGCAACGCCTATAATTCCGTCGGCGATTTTGAATTTTGTAAGTGATGAAATCAGAAGTGCAATAATTGTGGCAAGTGTTGCAAGGCAGTCATTCAGACTGTCCTGCGCAACGGCTTTCAGATTGATGTTGTCGCTGATTTTAAAAAGTGAACGGTTAAAAATTGCCATACCTAATTTAACACATATTGCAAGTGCAAGAATAATAATATACCAGATGTTAAACTGAATTTCTTCGGGGTGAATTATTTTTTCAACAGAACTTTTTCCGAGTTCAATTCCCATAAACAAAATGAAAAATGCAACGATAAGCGCCGAAATATATTCAAATCTGCCGTGACCGAACGGGTGTTCTTTGTCTACAGGCTTGTTTGAAAGCTTTGAGCCCACAATCGTAACTATGTTAGAGCCTGCGTCTGACAGGTTGTTTGCTGCGTCGGCGGTAATTGAAACAGAATTTGTTATTGTGCCTATAAAAAACTTTATCAGGCACAGAATTATGTTGCATATAATTCCTACAATTCCGCTCATTGTGCCTATATATTCACGCTTTTTTAAATCCGTAAGGTTCTTTTTGTCAAGCCTTTTGTCTATAAATTTTTTTAACATCTGATAACCTCTTTTCATATATTATTTGATGATACCATATTTTTCTCTTTAAAACAAGGTCGTTTTATGTTATAATTTTCTTGGTGATGATATGAAGAATATGCTTATTATTAACGGTTCTCCGAGAGAAGACGGCGTATGCGCCGAGCTTATAAAACAGGTAAAGCCTTATTTTATTGACTGTAAAATTATTCAGTATAATACTTATGATTTAGCTCCTGCACCGTGCCGTGACTGCAAATACTGCGAATATCACGACGGCTGTTATAATAAGGATTTGGATTTGTTTTTTGAGGATTTTGAAAATGCAGATTATATCGCCTTTTTTACCCCGGTTTATAATAATTTTTTCCCTGCACCGCTAAAGGCGGTTATTGACCGCTTTCAGCGCTATTTCAGTGCAAGATTTAAACGGGGCGCCAATCCTCCTATAGAAAAATTTAAAAAAGTCGGCGTGGTTATTGCGGCAGGTTCAAACGCCCGTGTTGCGTCTGATTTTATGGTGAATACCTTAAAACAGTCTTTTGCCGTGCTCGGCGGTGAAGTGTGCGCAAGGTATTTTATTCCGAATACGGATATCGGAAAGTATACTTTCAATAATATTGAACTTCAGAAGTTTATTCATCAGATGAAAGAATAATAAATTAACCTCATTGCCTTCCCCTTGAGGGGAAGGGGGACCGATTGCGGTGGATGAGGTGTAATGAAAGTAAAAGCATCTCTTATGAGGTGCTTTTTTGTATATAAATTATCTTAAATTATTTTATTGATTATATATATAAAATATGCTATAATTTTATAAATTAAAATGGAGCAGTATATACAGATGGTTATTCTCGGCATTGACCCCGGTTACGCCATAGTAGGCTGGGGAGTTCTTGAATATAATGCAAATAAATTCAGAGTTATTGATTACGGCGCAATTACAACCGATGCTCATACTGAATTTTCGCTAAGACTTCAGCAGATCTACTGCGGTATGAATGAAATTTTTGATAAATATCATCCCGATGTTATGAGTATGGAAAAGCTGTTTTATAATAATAATGCCAAAACAGTTATTGATGTTGCACAGGCAAGGGGCGTTATTACTCTATCGGCAAGGCTTCATAATGTGCCGGTTTCGGAATATACGCCGCTTCAGGTTAAGCAGTCAGTTACAGGCTACGGCAGGGCAGTTAAAAAGCAGGTGCAGGAGATGACAAGAATTATTCTTAATCTTGAAAAAATCCCTAAGCCCGATGATACTGCAGATGCGCTTGCAATGGCAATCTGCCACGGTCATTCCAGCGGCAGTATATTAAATAATTTGTTTTAATGTGTTTATTTGCGGGGAGGGTCTCTGTGCCCTCCTGCAAAATGTAGGGGAGGGTCTCCGTGCCCTCCCGAAGAATTAAGAATCGTAGGGGCGGATATTATCCGCCCGTCAAAAGGTGAAATTATGATTTACAGTTTAAAAGGTGAATTAAAATATATTGATGCGCAGTTTGTTGTGGTAGAGTGCGGCGGTGTAGGTTTTAAATGCTTTACTTCGCTTAATACATCAAAAAATATCGGTAAAATCGGCAGTCAGGTTATGCTTTATACGTATATGTCCGTTCGTGAAGACGCCATGGATTTGTTCGGATTTTCAACAACTGCCGAGCTTGATGCATTTAAGTTGCTTATTACGGTATCAGGTGTAGGGCCTAAAGCAGGAATTGCCATTCTTTCAGAGCTCAGCCCAGATAAACTTGCAATCGCAATCGCAAGCTCAGATGTAAAGTCAATTACAAGGGCAAACGGTGTCGGCAAAAAAACGGCAGAGCGTGTTGTGCTTGAGCTTAAGGATAAAATGGCAGGTGTCGGCGGTGAAAATATTTCATCAGCCGTTCAGTCAGCTATGTCTGCGGTTGAAGAGTCTGCCGCAAGCGAGGCGGTTGCCGCACTTGTTGCTCTTGGTTTCAGTCAAAGTGATGCGGCAGTTGCCGTAGGTCAGATGGATAAATCGCTTTCTGCCGATGAAATGATAAGAATCGGTTTAAAACAGCTTTCAAGAAATTTGTAATATTATTGGTGAATAAATATGAGTGAAATGGATTTTGAAAACAGAATAGTTTCAACTGAGTTTACCGAGGCAGACAGTGATATCGAAAGCAGTCTGCGCCCTAAAACGCTTGATGATTACACAGGTCAGGCAAAGGCTAAAGAAAATCTTTCTGTTTATATTAAGGCGGCTCGCGGCAGAGGAGAGGCTCTTGATCATGTTCTGCTTTACGGCCCCCCGGGTCTCGGCAAAACAACGCTTGCAGGCATAATTGCCAATGAAATGGGCGTAAATATCAGAATTACAAGCGGTCCTGCCATCGAAAAGCAAGGCGATCTTGCCGCTATTCTTACAAATCTTCAGGACGGCGATGTGCTTTTTATTGACGAAATTCACCGCCTTAACAGAAGCGTTGAAGAGGTTCTTTATCCTGCTATGGAGGACAGGGCGCTTGATATTATTATCGGCAAAGGTCCGTCGGCAAGGTCAATAAGGCTTGATTTGCCGAATTTTACACTTGTCGGCGCTACTACAAGAGCAGGTCAGTTGTCAGCCCCTCTGCGTGACAGATTCGGCGTTATTCTCCGTCTTGAACTTTACAGCAATGAAGAACTTGCAGCGATTGTTAACAGAAGTGCAGGAATTCTGGGCATAAATATAGATAAGGAGGGTGCGGCTGAAATTGCCTCACGTTCAAGAGGAACACCCCGTATTGCAAACAGACTCCTTAAAAGAAGCCGTGATTTTGCAGAGGTTAAGTATGACGGCGTAATTACGAAAGAGGCTTCACGTGATGCGCTTGAGCGTATGGAAGTTGATGAACTCGGTCTTGACTCAATCGACAGGCGGCTGCTTACTGCAATGATTAAAAATTATAACGGCGGTCCTGTAGGACTTGAAACTATTGCCGCTAATATCGGCGAAGAGGCTGTTACGATTGAAGACGTGTGCGAACCTTTTCTTATGCAGATAGGCTTTTTGAGCAGAACTCCGAGGGGCAGATGTGTTACCCCTGCCGGTTATAAGCATTTGGGCTTTGAGCAGGACGGTCAGCAGACCTTGCTTTGATATCCATATTGATTGCAGGGGAGGTTCTCCGCCCCTCCCGTCTTGTAGGGGTCGATGCCCTCATCGACCCGTAAAATATAATCGTAGGGGAGGGTCTCCGTGCCCTCACGTCTCGTAGGGTGCACCGTCCTCGGCGCACCGCAATATAGCGGATATTATCCACTTGCAAACAAAAACTGAAAGGAACATTTTATGGGCAGATTATTCGGAACAGACGGTGTAAGAGGTATTGCAAATAAGGATTTGACTAACGACCTTGCTATGCAGATAGGCAGAGCAGCCGCTGAAATTCTTATAAAAAATAAAATTGACGGCACTAAGCCTGTTGTTATGATTGGTAAAGACACACGTGCATCGGGCGATATGCTTGAGGCGGCACTTACCGCAGGCTTTTGCTCCGTAGGTGTGAATGTGCTTTCTGTAGGCATTGTGCCAACTCCTGCCGTTGCTTATCTTGTAGGCAAATATAACTGCGATGCAGGCGTTATGATTTCCGCATCTCACAACCCTTGTGAATATAACGGCATTAAAATTTTTCAGGGCAACGGATATAAGCTTCCCGATGCGCTTGAAGAAGAGATTGAGGCAATTATTCTTGATAACGCAGAAGAAATTGAAATGAAGGTCGGCGGCGAGGTTGGTAAAAGAACTTACTGTAAAACTGCTGTTGAAGATTATATAAATCATGTTGTATCGGTTTCCGATGTCAGATTTGACGGTATGAATATCGCTATTGATACTTCAAACGGATCGGCATCTGTCTGTGCCAAAGAAATTTTTACACGCCTTGGTGCAAAATGCCATATGCTTTCGGATACACCCGACGGCGTTAATATCAATAAACACTGCGGTTCAACCCACCCCGAAGAACTTATGAAGTTTGTTAAGGCAAACAATCTTGATTTGGGTCTTGCCTTTGACGGTGATGCAGACAGAATGCTTGCAGTAGATGAAAACGGCAATCTTGTAGACGGTGATAAAATCATTGCAATCTGCGCTATGCAGATGAAGCAGGAGGGCAGGCTGAAGCAGGATACTGCCGTTGTTACCGTAATGAGCAATATGGGCTTTTTCAAGTTCTGCGATAAATACGGCATCAAATGTGCAAAAACTGCCGTCGGTGACAGATATGTGCTTGAACGAATGCTGAAAAAAGGCTATAATATCGGCGGTGAGCAGAGCGGTCATGTTATATTCCTTGATTATGCCACAACAGGTGACGGCGAACTTTCAGGTGTTAAATTAATAGAAACCGTTGTAAAGAGCGGCACAACGCTCGGTGAACTTGCAAAGGTTATGACTGTTTATCCGCAGGTACTTATCAATGTTGAAGTAACTCCTGAGGGCAAGCAGAAGTATAACAACGATGAATATATTATTTCTGCTGTTCAGGAGGCTGAAATGGAGCTCAGCGGAGACGGACGTGTGCTTGTTCGTGTTTCGGGCACCGAACCGCTTATCCGTGTTATGCTTGAGGGCAAAGACATTGAACAGATAACAATTCTCGGCAATCAGATAGCCGATGTAGTTAGGGAAAGACTTAGTTAATGAGATATACGAAAGATTGGCAGGATTATCAGTTGATTGATTGCTCCTGCGGTGAAAAGCTTGAAATCTGGGGCAAAGAGGTGCTCGTGCGCCCCGACCCTCAGGTCATATGGAAAAGTGAAAAAGAAGATAGCCGCTGGTTTACTCCGAATGCACGTTATATCCGCTCAAAAACAGGCGGCGGAAACTGGCAGGTTTACAGTTCAATGCCGAGCGTGTGGCAGATAAATTATAAGGATTTAACCTTTAATATAAAAACTATGGGCTTCAAGCATACGGGCTTGTTTCCCGAGCAGGCAGTAAACTGGGATTATACACGCGAAGTTATCCGAAACAGCGGCAAAGATGAAGTAAAAGTTTTAAATCTTTTTGCGTATACAGGCGGTGCAACGGTTGCCTGCCTTAAAGAAGGCGCTTCTGTTGTTCATGTTGACGCGTCAAAGGGGATGACCCTGTGGGCAAAGGAAAATGCACAGTCCTCAGGCGTTGCCGATAAAAATGTACGCTGGATTGTTGATGACTGTATCAAATTTGTTCAGCGTGAAATCAGACGTGGCAATACATATGATATTATCATTCTTGATCCTCCGAGCTACGGCAGAGGACCTAAAGGCGAGATATGGCACCTTGAAGACAGCCTTTATGATTTTGTGAAACTTATCAAACAGGTTTTAAGCGATGATGCACTTATGGTTCTTCTTAATTCTTATACAACAGGTCTTTCAGCCTCTGTTATGAAATATATTCTTGATGATGTTATTACTAAGGAAAAAGGCGGCAGTGTTACCGCAGATGAAATCGGACTTCCTGTTTCGGCAGCAGGAGGTATTCTTCCGTGCGGTGCAACTGCCATATGGAAAAAATAGATGGATTTAATCAGATTTGAAAATGTTGATTTTACATACAGCGGTGAAGATGAAAACGATATTCCTGTTCTGAAAAATTTTAATCTTAATATTGAGCAGGGCTCTTTTGTCGCTTTGCTCGGTCATAACGGTTCAGGTAAGTCTACTGTTGCAAAACTTACAAACGGAATTCTTTTTCCCGAAAACGGCTGTGTTTATGTTGACTCTCAGCAGGTTACCGATGATGACAGTGTGTTTGACATCCGAAAAAAAGTAGGTATGGTTTTTCAGAATCCAGATAATCAGATAGTTGCGTCAATCGTTGAAGAAGATGTTGCTTTTGGTGTTGAAAATCTTGGACTTCAGCCCGATGAAATAAGAAAAAGGGTTGATGATGCGCTTAAATGTGTGGGTATGTATGAGTATAAGGACAAAGCGCCTCACAAACTTTCGGGCGGTCAGAAACAGCGCGTTGCCGTGGCAGGAATAATCGCTATGAAGCCTGAGTGTATTGTTCTTGATGAGCCTACAGCGATGCTCGATCCAATCGGCAGAAAAGAAGTTATAGATACGATAAAAATGCTTAACCATGAAGACGGCATAACAATCATTCTTATTACGCATTATATGGACGAGGCTGTGCAGGCAGACAGGGTAGTTGTTATTGATGACGGCAGAATCTGCCTTGACGGCATACCGAATGATGTGTTTAAAAATGTAGAAAAACTTAAATCAATGGGTCTTGATGTTCCGCAGTCTGCCGAACTTATACATAATATGAATTTTAAAACAGATAAAACGATTTTAAGCGCAGATGACTGCGCAGATTATATATTTGGCATTTTGGAGGGATAGTTTTGGCTGTTTTGGTTTGCGAAAATTTAAAATACCTTTACAGTGCAGGCACACCCTTTGAAACTGTCGCTATTGATAATATTGATTTTTCTGTCGAAAAAGGCGAAATTATCGGTATAATCGGTCATACAGGCTCGGGAAAATCAACTTTTATTCAGCATTTAAACGGCCTTCTTGAACCGAACAGCGGTTCTGTTTTTCTGAATGGCAGTAACATATGGGATAAGAAAAACAGAAAAAATATACGCAGTGTCCGTTTTTCAGTCGGTCTGTGCTTTCAGTACCCCGAACATCAGATTTTTGAAGAAGATATTTTTAAGGAAATTGCTTTCGGACCTAAGCAGATGGGTCTTGAAGGCAGTGAAATCGAAAAGCGTGTTTTTGAAAGTATGGATTTTGTAGGGCTTGACAGAGCACTTATTCATAAATCTCCGTTTGATTTGTCAGGCGGTCAGAAAAGGCGTGTTGCAATCGCCTCAATAATTGCAATGAAGCCCGAAGTTCTTATTTTTGATGAACCCTGCGCAGGTCTTGACCCGAGGGGCAGAAATGTTATACTTAAAATGATTTCGGATTATCAGCGTATTATGGGCAATACGGTTATTTTTGTTTCCCATTCAATGGAAGATGTTGCAAAAATCTGCTCAAAAGTTGTTGTTATGAATAAAGGTAAAATTGTAATGCAGGGCACTGTAGGCGAAGTTTATTCCCGCGGTGAAGAACTTATGAAAATGGGTCTTGATGTTCCGCAGATTACGGCAGTCTTTCTGAAACTTAAATCAAAAGGCGTTGACTGCAGAACAGACATTTTTACTGTTTCACAGGCAGAAGAAGAACTTGACAGACTTTTGGGAGGTGCCAGCCGTGATAAGTGATATTACAATCGGTCAGTATTTCCCGGGAAATTCTGTTATACATAAAATGGATGCAAGAATGAAAATAGTTATAACACTGCTTATAATTGTGTCGCTCTTTGTGTGCAGAAATCTTTTGGCGCTTGTATTTGTTCTTGCAGGTGTAACTGCTGTTGTAATTATGAGCAGAATATCGTTTAAAACGATTTTTAAAAGTATAAAGTCGCTTGCCGTTATTATAATTATTACAAGCGTTCTTAACCTTTTTTACGGCACGGGTGAACCGCTTGTTGAAATAGGCAGATTTGCAATTACCGAAAACGGAATATATAAGGCTGTTTTTATGGCGGTGCGTATTATTGCACTTCTGATTGTCGGTTCAATGCTGACTTATACTACAACTCCAACCGATTTGACAGATGCAATCGAAAGGCTTTTAAAGCCGCTTACATATCTTAAAATTGACGTTCATTCATTTGCAATGACAATGACGATTGCTTTAAGATTTATTCCAACGCTTGTTGAGGAAATTGATAAAATAATGTCCGCCCAGAAATCAAGAGGGGCAGATATGGAATCGGGCAGTCTTATAAACAGGGCGAAAGCGCTTATTCCTGTTCTTATTCCGCTTTTTATATCGTCTTTCCGCCGTGCAGGCGAACTCGCCAATGCAATGGAATGCCGCTGCTACAGAGGCGGACAGGGCAGAACAAAAATGAAAACCGTAAAACTCTGTGCAAGAGATTATATTGCTCTTGCCGCAGTAATAATATTTTTTGCATTGATATTCGTTTTGAATAGTTTAATGCCAAGGGTTATATGAGAAATTTACTTTTAACAATAAGTTATGACGGCAGTAATTACCACGGCTGGCAGGTGCAGAAAAATGCCGTCACCGTGCAGGAAGTTTTTCAGAATGCCGTAAAAAAACTGTTTGGTCATAATATTGACATTAAGGGCTGCAGCAGAACAGACAGCGGCGTTCACGCAAATAAGTACTGTGTTTCGTTTAAAGCGGATGCCGATATTCCGTGTGAAAATATTGTTATGGCACTCAACAGTTATCTGCCTGATGATATTGCAGTTTTAAACTGTACGGATATGGATATTGATTTTCATGCACGTTATAGTGTGGTAAAAAAAGAATATGTTTATGTCATTTGCAACAGTAAAATAAGAAATCCGTTTCTTCGAAATTATGCTTTCTGGTATCGTTATGATGTTGACGCTGATTATCTTAATGAACAGGCACAGGCTTTTGTCGGCACTTATGATTATAGCGGTTTCTGCTCTGCAAATTCGGGAGTAGAAGATACTGTAAGAACTGTTTACAGTTTCGAAGTCAGCAGAAAAGGCGATATGGTTTACTTTAAAGTTTCGGCAGACGGATTTTTGTATAATATGGTGCGTATTATGGTAGGCACTCTGCTGTTTGTAAACGAAGGTAAAATAAAAAAAGATGAACTTAAAAATATTATTTTAAGTAAAGACAGAAAAAAGGCAGGTAAAACCGCTCCTGCGCAGGGGCTTTACCTCAATGATGTAATATATTAAGGTGAATATGGCTACTAATCAAAGAGAAATTGAAAGAAAAGAAAAAAGAGAAAAGAAACAGCATAAAAACACGCTCATTTTCTGGTGTGTTGTGCTTGTAATAGTTCTTATTCTGTTAATAATGAAACTGTGCGAAATTGATTATACAGAACTTAAAAATCAAATAAGTGCTAAAATCAGCTCGTCACAGTCTGTTTCAGATGACGAAAAATTTCCTTATGTGCTTGAAAGCAGTGAGGGCGTTGTCATTACCGAACTTGGAAATAAAATTTCTGTTTTAAACGATGAGAATATTTCTGTTGTTGATTCATCCGATGCAAAGCAGATTTTTATTGATGAACACGGTTTTGCTAATCCCGTTATGAATGTAGGCGGCAGTTATTCAGTCGCTTTTGATCAGGGCTCAAATAAGTACAGGCTTGATACGCAAAAAGGCAATGTCTATAAAAGCACTGCGGATAACACAATTTTGTGTGCCGCAGTTTCCGGCTCGGGTACAGTCGCAATGGCTCTTACTTCATCAGAGGCTAAAAGCGAAATAGCTGTTCTCAATAAGTCGCTGGATGAAAAGTTAAGGTATTCAGTGTCAGCAGGTTATGTTACCGATATAGCAGTCGATGATAATGCAAACCGTATTGCTTTTTCAGCTGTTTATTCCGAAAATGCAACGTTTTACACAACCGTTTATACAATGAATGTCGGTGACACCTCGCCAAAGGCGGAATTTACATATCCGTCAACCGTGCTTGATATAAGATTTTCGGGCTCAAAACTTTTTGTTATCGGTACAGATTTTGTGTCTGTAATTTCTTCTATGAAAAATGAAGAAAAAGTTTTTGAACAGGGCAGTATTAACACAGTTTCATTTTTCTATAATTCATCAGGAAATCTTGTTCTTGCCTATACGGAATATACAGGGCAGACAGATAATAAAATCGCTTTGATTCAGCCGTCAGGCAAAGTGAAAACCGATATAACATTGGGCACGGATATTAAAGATATTTCTGCGTCTTCTTCTGAAATTTCGGTTCTTACAGATGATAGCGTAATAGTTTATTCAATCAGCAAAGGCGAAGTTAAAAATCAGTATTCGGTTGATGATTCGTATTCTTCAATACTTCAGATGTCGTCAAAAATATTTGTAAAGCATCGCTCATATATTGAATTGTTGACAGATTAACATCGTAGGGTGCGGCGTCCTCGACGCACCGAAAAAATAAACCGTAGGGGATGGTCTTTGCGCCCTCCTGCAATTTCAGAGGTGTTCTTTTGAATTACATAGATTTATTTTTTATCGTCATTTTCTTCGTGATAATATTTGCAGGTTATCTCAGGGGCTTTGCCGTGTCATTGCTAACGCTTGTGCGTACCGCAGTTTCTTTTCCTGCATCGTTTATAATTTCATCGTTTTACGGTGACGATATTTATAATACTCTTTTTTATGAGTCGCTTTATAACAGTGTAACAGCTAAAATTGATGAAACGGGACTCGAGAATTCGTTAACCGCCGTTTCGGAGTTTATAGACGGTCTGCCGTCATACTTTTCAAATCTAATCAGTCCGTCGTTTCCGGATATGCTCGGAAACAGCAAAGTCGATTTTGCCGATCAGATTATGAAAAGTGTTATCAATCCTATCGGCATTATGATTGTAAAAGTTGTTTTATTCATAATAGTACTTATTGCTTTTTATATAATCTTTGCAATTATAATTAAAATCATTAAGGATAAAAGTGATGATAAGGACGCACCGTTTCATAAAACAAATAAATTCCTTGGTGCCGTGTTCGGACTCGTGAAAGCAGTTATAATAGTATTTTCTGTTTCGGCAATTTTATATTTTTTTGCCGGAATAAGCGAGAAAAACGCTTTTGTTAATGAAATAGAAACAAGTTTGTTGTATAATTTCATTATCAAATATAACCCGATTATAATTTATTTATTTTAGGAGAATAAAAAATGAGTG
>CABUAS010000048.1 GCA_902489595.1 uncultured Oscillospiraceae bacterium
GTCAATAATAAGAATTTGTTAAATTCGCTGTAACATTTGACAAATGATTATAATAGTATTAAAATATCTAAAAATTCAAAAAGAAGGCGAAAAAATGCTCACATTAGACAGAGTATATAATGCGTCACGGGTGCTTAAAGAGGTTATTCGTGAAACAGATATGATTTACGCTCCCAATATCAGGAAAGACGCAAATGTGTATTTGAAAACAGAAAATCTGCAGGTTACGGGTTCGTTCAAGGTCCGCGGTTCTTACTATAAAATCAGTCAGTTGTCTGATGAGGAAAAGGCAAAAGGTGTTATTGCATGCTCGGCAGGAAATCACGCACAGGGCGTTGCGCTTGCCGCATCAAAATGCGGTATAAAAAGCCTTATCTGCCTGCCCGAGGGCGCACCGATTTCAAAGGTTGAGGCAACGAAAAAATACGGCGCAGAGGTTTGTATGGTTAAGGGCGTTTATGATGATGCTTATAATAAGGCTATCGAACTGCGTGATGAAAAAGGCTACAGCTTTATTCACCCGTTTGACGACCCTGATGTTATTGCAGGTCAGGGCACAATCGGTCTTGAAATTATGGAGCAGTTGCCGAATGCAGACGCAGTAGTTGTGCCGATTGGCGGCGGCGGACTTATTGCAGGCGTTGCATATACAATCAAGCAGTTAAATCCTAACTGTAAGGTTTACGGCGTTCAGGCAACAGGCGCACCGAGTATGGAACATTCGATTGCAGACGGCAAAATTGAAACGCTTGATAAGGTGCAGACTATTGCCGACGGTATTGCAGTTAAAACACCGGGTAATCTTACATATGAACTTGTCAGCAAATATGTTGACGGCATTGTTACTGTTTCGGATGATGAAATTGCTCTTGCAATTTTAACACTTCTTGAACAGCAGAAACTTATTTCAGAGGGCGCAGGCGCAGTTCCCGTTGCCGCTGTTTTAACAGGTAAAATTCCCGATATTGAGGGCAAAAATGTCTGCTGTCTTGTTTCGGGCGGTAATATTGATGTTACAATTCTTTCAAGAGTTATTGAAAGAGGTCTGAAAATGAGTGGCAGAACGGCAAGCATTACGATTGCTCTTTCGGATAAGCCGGGTCAGCTGTCAGACGTTTCGGGTATTATTGCAAAAACAGGTGCAAATGTTACAAGCATTAATTATGACAGCACCGACCTTGATATGAACATCACTGACTGTTATTTAAGAATAAGCGTTGAAACAAGGGATTTTGCGCATATTATTGCAATCAAAAATGCGCTTAAGGATGCAGGCTTTGAGGTCTGCGATTAATAAATATTAAGTATACAGATTAAGGAGAACGTTATGGAATACATTTCAACAAATAATGCGCCGAGTGCTATCGGTCCTTACAGTCAGGCAGTTAAGTCAAACGGATTTATTTTTACAAGCGGTCAGATTGCCATTAATCCTGCCACCTCAAATGTTGATGCAAAAACCATTGAGGAGCAGACAAAGCAGGTCTGCGAAAATTTAAAGGCAGTGCTTGCCGAAGCAGGTTCATCCTTTGATAAGGTTGTAAAAACAGTATGCTTTCTTGCCGATATCAACGATTTTGCAGCATTCAACGAGGTTTACGGCAAATATTTCACTTCAAAGCCTGCCCGCTCCTGCGTTGCAGTAAAGGATTTGCCGAAAGGCGTCCTCTGCGAGGTAGAACTCATCGCCGAGGCATAAAAATTATTTGTAATAAATGAAATTCTACGGTGCGATGATTACGTCGCACCGTTTTTGCATTTTTTGTATGGAAATATAATATATTTGAATTAATTCATAATATATGATATACTCAAAATGGTGGTAAAAATGAACTTGAAATGTAAAATTATAATGGAAGAATATGACGAACAGTGTATGAAATACAAAGACCTTGAGGCTTATGTTTCTGCTCTTTTGAAAAAGGCTGTTCACGATGCCGACATTGAGGTTATGGCGATTGAAAGCAGGGTTAAGAAACCGCAGAGCCTGCAAAGAAAAATTGAACTTAAAGGTGATAAATACAACAGCCTTTCGGATATTACCGATATTTTAGGTGCAAGAATTATCTGCTTTTTCTCTGACGATGTGGACAGAACTGCATCTTTAATTCAAAGTATTTTTGATGTTGATACTGAAAATTCTGTAGATAAAAGGGCAGTGCTCAATCCCGATTCGTTCGGCTATCTGTCACTTCATTACATTGTATCTCTGCCCGAAAATCAAAATCACCCGAAAGAGCTTATAGGGCTTAAATTTGAAATTCAGGTGCGCACAATTCTTCAGCACACGTGGGCGGTTATCAACCACGATTTGGGTTATAAAACAGAACTCGGAGTGCCGAAAAGCATTACAAGAGATTTTTCACGTGTGGCAGGTCTGCTTGAAATTGCAGACGATCAGTTTGTTGCAATCAGAAAAAATATTAATAATTACAGCCGTGAAATTAAAGAAAAAATTGCAGATAATAAAGCCGATGATGTTCTTATTGACATTGTTTCACTGCGCGAATATGTAAGACTTAACGCAAATATGATTTCTCTTAATAATGAAATTGCAGAAAAGCAGGGTTCACGCATTAGTTGGATAGACCCGCAGAGTTATGTTGAACAGTTAAGTTATCTCGGCAAAACAACAATCGGTGATTTGCAGAAAATGCTTTTTGAAAATAAATCGCTTGCACTTTTGCTTGCTGAGCAGGAGCTTGACGGACTTCAGCCTGATATGATACCGTTAACTGCAGGACTTCGTTTTATATGCCGTGCAGAGCTGCTTAATAAAAATTATCCGCTTGAAAAAATAGTTGAATTTATTAATCTTTCTGTTCTGAATGACAGCAGGGCAGGGCAGCAGGCAATGAGCCTTATGAAAATGTATAATAAAATTTGTGAGGAAAACTGATGTCGGAATTGGATTTTAAAAAAGCATTCAGATATGCAGAGAAAAAGCATGAGGGGCAGTTCAGAATCGGCGGGGAAAAGTATATCACTCACCCTGCCGCCGTTGCGGAAATTGTTAATGACTGGGGTTATGGGATTGAATATCAGGTAACGGCACTTTTTCACGATTTGCTTGAAGATACAGATGCAAAAGAAAGTGAAATTCTTGCTCTTTCAAATGAAAATGTGTTGACTGCCGTAAGAATTCTTACAAAGTCAAAGCCGTGCAATATGGCGGATTATGTGGCAAAAATCAAAAAAAACAGAATTGCTTTTGTTGTTAAAACGGCAGACCGCCTGCATAATTTGAGAAGTGCGTTTTGCACCGACGAGAAATTCAAACGAGATTATATTATAGAATCATTGAAATATTATGCCGATTTTTCACCCGAAATAAAAAAAGCCGCTGCCGATCTTGCAAAATCAATGGACAAGCCGGTTGAAGTTGAATAATTAAACGGGTCGATGATGACATCGACCCCTCCCGTATATATAAATAAAAAGGTCGCCTTTTAAAGGTGACCTTTTTGTATCAATATGAATTATTTATCTTCTGCCTGTCTGTGTTTTTCGATAAGCACGTCAAGCATTTTTTCGTGTGATTCTTTATCTATTTCATATTTGAGAGTAGGAATAACTGCAAGCGCCATACCTATTGCAGGCGGAATGGAAATCAAAAACCACATTGCTTTTGAATAGGATGCAAAATCGGTCGCAAAATTAGCACCGTTTGCGATTGCTTTGTTCATAGCGTCAATGTTTACATCACTGTATCCTACCATATTGTAAACGATTGCGGAAATGATAGATGCAACACCTGCCGAGAATTTTGTGATGAAGCTCTGACCGCTGAAGAATACGCCGTCGGGTCTGTAGCCGTTGTGGTATTCTTCATAGTCAATACAGTCTGAAATCATAACCGACTGGCAAACGTTTACTGCGCCGAAGCCTGCGCCTGCGCCGAAAAACAGTATGCCGTCAACTGCTGCCCAGCCGAGTTTTGATAAATCGGCAGGAGCAATAAGATATACAACAAACAAAAGTGCAAACGGAATTGCCGAAACACCGCTGAAAAGATTGTAAATCTTTTTGACATCGTATTTTTTGATAAGAGCAGGGCAGATTGCCATTGCGAGGAACTGACCTATAAACAGTCCGCCGCCGATAAATACAATTATAAGAAGATTATGCGGGTCGGTAAATGCTTTTGTCAAATCACCGTCGCAGTAATAATATGAAAGCAGTGTCATTGCAACAAGCATTAAAAGCTGAAGCGGAGCACGAAGGATGCCCGAAATCAGCAGCATTCTGAAAGGCACGCATTTCCACATCAGTGCAAAACTTTCTTTCATAGTTATTGTTTCGCCTGAAACCGGAACTCTTTCCTTTGTGCCTATTCCTGCACATTCAAACAGCAGTGATGCAACAATCGTCATTGCAAAGCCGATGATTATAAAGCCTTTCTGAGCATTGATGTCATCGCCGAAAGCCGTATTTGCCGCCTGTGAAACCGCTACTATTGAAACAAGCACAACTGCTGCGCCGATTGACGCAATAATTCTTGAAAGCGAAATAAGTGTTGACCTGTCTTTTTCATTTTCACTCATTCGTGAGATGATACCCCACAGCGGAATATCTCCTACAGTGTAAGCCATTCCCCAGAGTATGTAGGAAATTGCCGCCCAGCCTACGATTAAGACCATTGCGCCGTTCTGACCGTTGAGCTTTGCAGCGGCATAGTTGCCGTTTATAAATGCAAGGCAGGTTATAAGGCAAATAACGGCAGGGCAGAAAATAAGATAAGGTCTGCATTTACCCCATTTGCTGTGTGTTTTATCAACAATCGCACCCATCATAGGGTCGTTTACTGCGTCCCATACTCTTGCGATTGCCATAATCCAGCCGAGTGCCAGAGCGGGCAGGCAGATAACGTTCTGAAAATAGTAATATAAACCTGTTGAAACTATGTTGTAAAGCATATTCTGACCGAACATACCCGTAAGGTACATATTACGCTCTTTTTTTGTGTAAGTGTTAGCCATTGTTTTCATAATTTTTACCCCTAAAAATTATTATTTTTTAACATTTAAATATGTTTTGCTGTTTATTAATTATTGTAGGGCGGGGTGCTCTCACCCCGCCGAAATATTATTTAATAAATTTATTATTCCGCAAGAATTTCGTCGGCAAGTGCTTCAAGTGCAGTAATGTCACTGTTCTTCATAACAGACTTGATTGTAACCTTGTTTTCGCAGATTGTAATGTTTTTCATTGTTTCAAGCACTGCGCTCATTGCTCTGTTTGCGCAGGGCGCCCATGAGCCGTTTTCAACAAGAGCAACCTTTCTGTTCTGAAAAGCCTTGCTTTTAAGGTGATAAAGGAATGTTTCCATAGGTGCAAACACGCCGCCGTCATAGCTTGCAGCCATCAGTATGGTTTTGCCGTATTTGAAAGCGTCTTCAACACATTCTGCAACATCATCTCTTGATAAATCAGCCATTGCAACTTTAGGACAGCCTTTAGCAAGCAGAATTTCTTTCATTTTTTCTGCCGCTTCTGCCGTGTTGCCGTGAATTGATGCAAAGGCAACGAAAACGCCCTCTGCCTCAACTCTGTATGACGACCAGATGTCATACAAATTGATATAATAACTCAAATTTTCTTTAAGAATCGGGCCGTGAAGCGGGCAGATGATTTCTATATCAAGTTTTGCCGCTTTTTTGAGAAGTGTCTGCACGGGAGCACCGTATTTGCCTACAATATTGAAATAATAGCGTCTTGCCTCACATGCCCAGTCCTCATCATGGTCGAGTGCACCGAATTTGCCGAAACCGTCGGCAGAAAACAGGACTTTTTCACTGAGCTCATATGTTACCATAACTTCGGGCCAGTGCACCATCGGTGCCATAATAAATGTTAATGTATGACTGCCGAGTTCAAGCGTGTCTCCCTCTTTAACCGTAAGCTTTGTAATGCTTTCGTCAAGTTCAAAAAACTGCGGCAGCATTGCAAATGTTTTTGCGTTGCCCACAAGCGTTATGTTCGGATATTTTTCCGCAATTAATCCGATACTGCCTGCGTGGTCAGGCTCTAAGTGAGAAATTACAAGATAGTCAGGCGTTCTGCCTTTAAGCTCTTTTTCAAGATTTGCGAGCCACTCGTCAGTCCTGCGTTTGTCAATCGTGTCCATAACAGCGATTTTTTTATCTAAAATCAAATATGAATTGTATGAAATACCGTTCGGCACAATGTACTGGCTTTCAAACAGGTCAATATCTCTGTCGTTTGCACCTATATACTTAATTGAATCTGTTATTGTAATCATATATACCTCCGTTTTTTACTGATTATGTTTTCATTATAATCCTTTTTTTGCTTATTTCAAGAGATTATAATTAAATATATGTATTATATATCGAAATTTCTTGTTTTATTACACAATAAGACGGTTGACAGTGAAAAATAATAGTGATAAAATTGAAACAGTAAAATTAATTTTAAAGGAAGTCTTGAATATGGAAAAGAAAAACATTGACTGGTCAAATCTCGGCTTTGGCTATATGCCTACCGATAAAAGATTTGTATCGAATTTTAAAGAAGGCAAGTGGGATGACGGCGCTTTAACAGAGGATCCTAATATCACAATGAGCGAATGTGCCTGCGTTCTGCAGTATGCTCAGACTGTTTTTGAAGGTCTTAAAGCATATACAACAAAAGACGGCAGAATTGTCTGCTTCCGACCCGACCTCAATGCAGAAAGGCTTGCACAGTCTGCCGCAAGACTTCAGATGCCTGTTTACCCCGAAGATAAGTTTGTAGAGGCTGTTGAAGAAGTTATCCGTGCAAATGCCGCTTGGGTTCCTCCTTACGGTTCGGGTGCAACGCTTTATCTCCGCCCGTTTATGTTCGGCTCAAACTCGGTTATCGGCGTTAAGCCTGCTGAAGAATATCAGTTCAGAATTTTCTGCACACCCGTAGGTCCTTATTTCAAGGGCGGTGCAAAGCCGATTACAATCCGTGTTTGTGATTATGACCGTGCCGCACCTCACGGTACAGGCAATATCAAAGCAGGTCTTAACTATGCAATGAGCCTTTATGCTATCGTTGACGCTCACAATCAGGGTTATGATGAAAATATGTATCTTGATGCCGCAACAAGAACTTATGTTGAGGAAACAGGCGGCGCAAACTTCCTGTTTGTAACTAAGGACGGCACAATCGTTACTCCGAAATCAGATTCTATTCTTCCGTCAATTACAAGGCGTTCGCTTTGCGTAGTTGCTGAAGAAATTCTCGGTATGAAGGTAGAGCACAGACCTGTTCGCTTTGATGAAATCAAAGATTTTGCAGAATGCGGCCTTTGCGGCACTGCTGCAGTTATCAGCCCTGTTGGCAAGATTGTAGACCACGGTGAAGAAATCTGTCTTCCGAGCGGTATGGACGAAATGGGCCCTGTTCTTAAGAAACTCTATGAAACCTTAACAGGCATTCAAATGGGTACAATCGAAGGCCCCGAAGGCTGGGTTCACGAAATTAAGATTGACTAATTTTAAAATTATACATAAAAAAACGGCACGGGTTTCCGTGCCGTTTTGTTATACTATTCATAAACCTTAACTGTAATAATATTTCTGTTTTTCTTTGTGTTTCCGAGAATACCTGAAAAAACAAATCTGCCTTTTCCTCTTACTGAGATTATATCGCCGTTTTTAAGGTTATAAGAAAAGTTTTCGCAGAGAATGCTGTTTACAAAAATTTTTCTGTTTGTAAAGTATTCTTTGATTGCATTTCGTGACAGATTGTAAACGCCTGCAATCACCGTATCAAGGCGGATTGACGCAACAATTATTTCTTTTTCCTTTGCATTGTCGCCAATCTCATCAGGCAGTTTATCGGCAACGGTGCATTTTACGCTTGTGTGTCTGATTTTGCCGAGATTTCTGCAAATATATTCCGCAATGCTTTCAAGGCAGAAAATATAGCCCGTGTTGTTGCTTATGATTATATCGCCTATAACCTCACGCTTGATTCCGAGCCCCATTAATGAGCCTAAAATGTCACGGTGTGAAAGTTTATCTGCAAACTTCTGTTGGGCAGGCTCAGCCCTGATAATTGCAATCGGGAAAACAGCCTCGTCACTGCCGTATCCGAAGCCTGCAACACAGCGCTCTGCCATATCATAACCGCCGAAAAGCGTATAGGGAATATTCAGTTTCATTTTGTTCAGTTTGCTCTGCTCCTCCATATTCAGAAAATCCGAAAAGGTAACATAGCATCGTTCGTCTGCCCGCAGTGCAAGCTCATAAAATCTTTTTTCAATATCCATAAAATTAATAATAACAATAATTGTTTGTTTTTTCAATGATTTTGTGTATAATTTAATTAAGCAAGCCATTTTAGGCTTGTTCGGATTTATCTCACTTGCTTAGGTGATTATATGAAAATACTTATAGTTTTTACGGGCGGAACGATAGGCAGTCTTGCCGCTGACGGTGTTATCAGCCCGAACGGGCAGAGCAAGCGTATGCTTGTTGACCGTTTTGATAATAAACACGGTGTTATTTTTGATGAAACAGAGCCGTATTTTGCGCTCAGCGAAAATAATACGGGCGAAAATTTAACTTTGCTTATCAACTGTGTGATTGATAATCTTGATAAGGATTATGACGGTATAATTGTTGCCCACGGAACGGATACTTTGCAGTATTCGGCGAGTGCTTTGTCGTTTGCTATTGGAGCCGATACAATTCCCGTTGTTATTGTTTCGGCAAATTATAATCTTGCTGACAGGCGCAGTAACGGTACTGATAATTTTGCAGGTGCAGTTGATTTTATTGTGAGCCGAAAGGGCAGGGGCGTTTTTGTAAGTTATAAAAATAGTGACGGCAGAATGTATATCCACCGCGGTTCCCGACTGCTTGCTCATAATGAGTTCAGTGATGATTTGTTCAGCGTTAAAAATCAGTATTTCGGAATGATTGATAACGGTAAGTTTGTTAAAAATGAAAATTATAAAGCGGTTAAAGATGAAATAAAGCCGCTCGGCAGGGTCAATCTTAACAGCCAGTGCGGTATTAAAACGATTTATGCCAAGGTCGGCGAGGCTTTTGATTATAAAGAGAATAAAATTTATCTTGTGAAATCCTATCATTCGGGCACATTGCCCACGGCTGACGAAAATTTTATCGGATTTGCAAGGTCAAACAACGTCTTTTTAAGCGGATTTGATAAAAACACAGTTTATGAAAGTGCAGCGATTTATGATGAACTCGGGCTTAACATTCTTCCCGTGTCATCATTTATTTCAAGTTATATTAAATTATGGCTTGCGCACAGCAAAGGCCTTGATTTGAAAGAAATCAGTAAAAAATCCCTCGGTGAGGATATTGTTTTTGATTAAATTGAAAAACGGGTCGATGAGGGCATCGACCCCTACTAAAATGTGGCTTGACTACATTATTAACAGTTCGGGAACGGCGGCATCACCGTTCCTTTTGTTTTGCAAATCTTTGATAATTTCACGAATCATAGGTGAATAAGGCTAAATGCTTGAACAAAAAATAAATAAGTATTATATTCAAATCAGTATAATCATTTTATTCTGTTGCAATTTGCTTTTGATTATATTAAACTGAAATCGGGGTGGAAATATGGATATCGGTGAATTAATAAATATCAAAACGCTTGAACGATCAGATTCATTTGATAAAAATGAAAAGCATACCCGTTATACGACTGAAATTAAAATTTTTTCCTGTGTGCAGCAAGGCGATATCAACAAACTGATTAAGGAACTGAAAAATATCAGTGCATTGGTGGTAACGGGAAAACTGTCAAACGACAGTGTTATGCAGTACAGATATCTGGCGGTAAGCACGATTACCCTTGCAACAAGATACGCTATACAGGGCGGGCTGAACGAAAAAGAGGCATATGATTTTTCAGACAGAGTTATTATGTCTGTTGACGGTATGAATTCAAGAATTAAAATTCTGAATCTGCTTGCAAAGGAAATTTACAATCTTACAAATATGGTGAATAAAAGCAAATTAAAACCGTCACAGTCGCCTCATATAAGAAAATGCATTTGTTATATAAATGAAAATCTCAATGAAAAACTTACTGTTTCAATGCTGTCTGAAATATGTAATATTTCTCCCGATTATCTTTCGCAGATATTTAAAGAGGAAATGGGCGAAAATCTCAGTGCGTATATTACAAGAAGAAAGCTTGAAACGGCAAAGGATATGATTGTGCAGGGCAAAAGCAATCAGGAAATTTGCGAAGCACTCGGCTTTTCCTCGGTATCGCATTTCATTACTGTATTTAAGCGCAATTATCATATGACACCTATCGAGTATTATAATTTAAGCAGATAAATAAAAACGCTTGGCTGATAAGCAGTCAAGCGTTTTTTGTACTTATTCTTTTTCCATTTGTTTTGTGCGTTTCGCCTCAATTTCTTTCTGGGCATTTTCTTTTGTTTTGCCTGTGAAATCGTTGAAGAACATAGGAATGATGGTAAGCAGGAAACCTACAGCAGGCACGATTGTTACAAGTGCTAAGAGCATTTTCTGTGTTTCGGGCGACTGCTGGAAGAATATCTGCCTGCCCTCAATATCAACAAGCGATTTATCAACTGCTTTGAAATCGGTTTTGCCTAAAATCTGACCGAATACAAATGTAGCAATAGCGGCGTTGACCTTTGAAAGGAAGGTCTGGAATGAGAAACAAACACCCTCGTGCCTTTCGCCTGTTTTCCACTCAAGATAATCAACAGAGTCTGCAATAAGAGCATATGTGATAACGTTGTAAATTCCGAGCGGAATGCCCATCAGGAACAGGAATACCCAAAGAATATACATATTGATATTGCTGATATCCTGTGCAAAAATTACATAGCAGAGTGCGTGAACAACAAGGCCGAAAACTGCGGAGCCGATATAAATCTGTTTTAAACTGAACTTTTTGCGCAGAATCGGGAAGATTGCCATTGCAGGCACCATTCCTACACCGATTGCAACTGTAAGCGTTGTTACAATCGTTCCTCTCGGAATCCAGAAATCATATGCCGCTTTGGCGTCAACATTCTGTAAAAGATTGCCTGCGGCGTCAAAAATCTGTGAGAAATCGGTGTGATTCTGAATGATTAAATAGTTGCCGATATAGTCTGCACACTGGTTTGCAGTTACCATTGTTGAACCTAAAATTGATGCAAAAATTACAATGATAAGCAGTTTGTCTTTACCGAGAACAACAAATGTTTCTTTGAAAGACGGAGTGTTGTCTGTTTTCGGAACTCTTTCTTTTGATACAAAGAAGATAAGGCTTGAAAGACCGCAGCCGAGCAGTGCAAAAATAAGCGCACTTACGAAAAATCCTTTTGTGTAGCCCATATTGCTCTGATAAAGAATCGGAACAAGCAGAGCAGGAAGGATGCCGCCGAAAGTTGAGCCGAGTCTTGCGGTTGAGATGAACGATGTTCTTTCGCTTTCAAGCGGTGTGATTACCGATGAAAGACCCCAGAACGGAACATCCTGCACGGTGAAAGCAACGCCCCAGAGGATATATGTAACAAGTGCCCATATGAAAGCGGCATTTGAACCGTGTTCAAACGGTGCCGAAAACAGCAATATGGTGCTTATTGCAATCGGTATAGGAGAAAACAGAAGATAAGGCCGCATTTTGCCCCATCTTGATTTCGTTCTGTCTACAATCATACCCATTACAGGGTCATTGATGGCATCAAAAATTCTGCCTGCTAAAATGATTGTGGTGCCCTGTTCAAGCGTAAGCCCTGCACCGTTTTGGAAAAATACAAGCGTGAACATAGACATCAGCGTGTAGATTCCCGATCTGCCGAACGCACCGAGTGTAAAGCAGATGCGTTCTTTCATTGTTAAATACTTTTTAGACTCCATAATTTGCCCCTTTGCATTTTATTTTGATATTGTGTTACAGAAATTTTGTCAGCAGATAAATTATAACTGCAACAGCAATAATAACAGAAACAATTTTTATGCCTCTGTGAATTCCGTCATAAAGATTGGTCGGCATAATCTGCAAAATCAAATAGCGCAGTTTTTCGCTTACCTTGTTCCCTATAATATCTTTATATCTTAAATCATATGTATCATATTCGCCGTCGGTTTTCAGATTGATTATTCTTACGCCTCGGTCAAGACCCGGTCCGTATACATGAAAGCCTGCTCCCTGCGTGTAGCCTAAATCAACGCCGTTCACCTTGCCGTTAAAGGAATTGTTGTGGTCGTGGCCGAAATAAATACCGCGAACGTCACCTTTTTCGGTCATTGCGGCAAATTCGCCGCTGTTTTCCATCGGGTCGGCAGGGGATTCCCTCATAAATCCTGTGCTGTTGATTCTGTCCTTATTAAGGATATACCATTTGCCCTTGTGGTTTCTGAAGCCCTGAACGGCATCTTTTGTGCCTTTTTTAACCTCAGTCAGAAGTTCCATAACTTCAGGTACGGGAATATGCTGAATTACGATTGACGGCACAACGCTGCCGTTTCTTTGCTCGTATTCGTCACGCACACTTCTGTACCAGTCAATCTGATTCTGATGCACATTGTCATAGCCGATTGTAAGGCTTGTGTTACTGTCAATCAGATAAAGCAGAAACTGAGTTTTGCCGTCTTTATTTATTTCAATATAATGATTGGCACAGCCGTCAATATCAGGCGTGTTTTCACCGATAAAGCCGTCGATTTTTTTGTAGATTTCAAACTGCTCTTCGTTTGAAACGCCTACCTGTCTGTCGTGATTGCCGAAGCAGATTGTAAAGGGAATGCCCCTGTCTGTAACAGGCTTTGTTATTTCTCTTAAAACACGTTCAACAGTTGCTTTATTTCCTTTAAAACTTGATTTCTGCCATATCTGGTCGCCTGAAAATACAACTAAATCGGGTTTTTCAAGGTCAAGCGCTTTGCTTATCAGTGCAATCGTGTCGGGGCTGACTTTTGCTCCCTCCTGCACATCGGCAATCTGCATTATTTTAAAATTATCATTTTTGTAATTCATTTTCATACTGTGCACCTGCCTTCGGATTGTTTTTTGATTTTTATTATATATTGATAAAATATTGATTGTCAAGTTGATTGTCTGTATATAGTGAATTTGGTAAATACTTTTCACTGTTATTTATTACTTCCCAAAATCGGCTTGCGGAAATTAGTGAAAAGTGAAGAGTGAATAAG
>CABUAS010000049.1 GCA_902489595.1 uncultured Oscillospiraceae bacterium
CGAGTGGGTGCCGTACATAGGTACTGCCCCCGAGTAAAAGGCAAAAAACGCCAAATCCCTAAGAAACTCGACGTTTCTTAGGGATTTCAATAACGTTATTACAAAACGGGTCGTCGGGGGTGCGGGTGTCCTGTGGACACCTCTGCGAAGCAGAAGCACCGACCGAGCCGAAAGGTGAGACCGCCGACCCCTACGGTAATGTAATTACCATAACGTATTTAACTTCGGCGTGGTTCTGACCACTTTATCGACAGTCTGAAGTAAGGGTGTTGACACCCTTACCTATATTATCTTTTAAAAATATTGCCGCCGCGGCAGTCTATAGCGACTGTGAGCGGAAAATTTTCAAATGTGAGCTTTTTTACGGATTCACAGCCGAGATCATCATAGGCAATGACATCGCAGGTTTTGATACATTTTGATGCAAGCGCACCTGCACCGCCGATTGCGCAGAGATATACTGCTTTATTTCTTACAATCGCATCACATACGGCGTCGTTTCTTTCGCCTTTACCTATCATTGCGACAACGCCTTTGTCAAGCAGCAGCGGTGCAAAAACATCCATCCTGCCGGAAGTTGTAGGACCGCAGGAGCCAACGGCAAGATTTTCGGGAGCAGGAGTAGGGCCTGCATAATAAATTACTGCACCGTTTAAATCATACGGCAAATCATCATTATTTTCTATTGCGGAAACTATTCTTTTATGGGCGGCATCACGGGAAGTATAAACTGTTCCCGAAAGGACAACTCTGTCACCTGATGAAAGCTTCGTCGCATATTCTTTTAACTGAGAAGTATTTAAAATGTATTCCATTATCTGTTTTGCAATTCCTTTTTAAGTTTTTCATTTTCTTCTTCAAGCGCCTGCAAAACCGCAATATTTCTTGCAAGTTCACGGTTTGCCTCTTTAAGCTGAAAATCAAGATTTGAATTAACAATTTCAAGCCGCTGACATTCAAAATTAACATCTTCAAGAGCCGCCATAAGCCTTGAAATTTTTTCTTTTAATCGCTCAATATCATTTAATTCTGACACTTATGGTCACCTCTTTGATTTTAGTATGCAGAAGGGCACGAATACCCTCCCCTAAGGAATTTTTTGAATTTTGTGCGGGTCGATGATGACATCGTCCCCTGCGAAAGTTTTTAATTTGCAGCGCATCGGTAGCAATACTATAAAAGGGAGGGACTTAAACCCTCCCTAAAAAATTACATATCAATATCTGTATCTATTTCAATATAGCGTGAACCGAACCAATTAAGTTTTGCTGAATAAGCATCCTGTAATTTTTCTGCCTCTGTTTTTGAATCTTCGGCAGTGAGTGCCTGCTCTGCATTATAATACCACACTTTTTCGTCAGCTGTACCGTCAAAATACATTACATGATAGCCGTATTCTGATTTCACAATGGCTGTATCACCGACCGAACGGTTATCAAAGCACCACGTATTGAACGGTGCAACCATCTGACCGGGATAAACATTTTCATAAAGTCCGCCGTTGCTTGCAGAACCGTCTGCTGAATTAGCCTTTGCAAGTTCAGCAAAACTTTCAGCAGTCTTTTCACCGCTGTTATACTGATTTAAAATATCCTGTGCCTTAGCATAAGCATCTGCCCACTGCTCATCTGTTGCAGTTTTTGCTGACGCACTGCTGTCTGTTGTATCAACAGGGCTGATAAGAATATGGCGTACATTAATCAGATTAGCGTCTGAAAGCGTTGCAGGTGAAAGAATATAAACAACTGATGTTGAATACTGATATGACTCGCCGGCTTTTCTGTCTGCACTGAAAAGCCAGTCAAGACCCGGATAAGTATGTTCTTCATCTTCAGAATGCTCTTCACCCTCGGCGTGATTATGCTCTGCCGTTGCGATAGCAAAACCGCCGCTTATCAATGCTGACCTTCTTGCCTGAAGATAAGTTGATGCGCCGTCTTCTGCATAATATGACTTATCAAAACCTTCTTCTGCATACTCTGCTGCAAGTTCGGTAAAATTAGAACCGTCTGCATTCAGTTTGCCTGCAAATTCTTTTGCAATATCTTCTGTTGAAGCCTCAAAGAGCCTGATGTCAACTGACTGTAAATCATCAAGATGTTCATCTTTATAAGCGTTTACTTCTTCTTCAGTATACTCTTTTGCAGTAACTTCGTCACTGAGAGTCTGGCTGTAGTTCTGTGCAATATAAGCACGTGTTGCCTCACGGCGGTAAACAGATTCTGTAACACCCTTGCCGAGTGCTCTTACAAGATAGCCTGAAAGAGTATAACCGTATTTTTCAGCCTGTTCTTTGAACTGTGACATTGTTTCATCAAGTTCGCTCTGCTGTTCTTCTGTAATTTCAGGTTCTTCACCGTTATTTGCTTTTACAGCCTCATTATAATAAGTATATGTTGTTTTGATTGATTCAACTACCTGATCCTGCATATGCTGTGCCCATGTTACAACTTCGTTATCTTCATTAGTTGTTTTCTGAGCAGAAAGTTTCTTTTCAAAATCAACATCAAGACCTGCATCGGCAGGGTCAAGACCATACTGCTCATACTGCTGCTGAGTTGACTTTAAACTGTTATATGTTGTTGCATAATAATAGTTATAAACAGAAACAGGAATTTTAATTTTATCGCCGTCTTCATTTGAAACTGTTACTGCTGTAATACCTGTTGTCCACTGCAGTGTTGAGTGAATAAAACCTTTGCGGACTGCACCTGTTGCAACATAGGTTACAAGCAGTGCAAGCACAACAATAACTGCAACTGCCGACTTGATAGCCTTTGCGGTATTTTGTGCAATTTTTACTTTAGGCAGTTTTGCACCTTTTACTTTTTTTGATTTTTCCTTACCGGAGGAAATTGAACCCCCAGCAAGAATATCATCATTGATTTCTTTTTTTGCCATGATTTTATCATCCTTAAAAATTAGAAAATTTCATATGCCTGCACAAACCGTACAAGCCTACAAGTATTTTACACTAATATTCAAAATATTACAAGTACATTTTTCAACAAATTAATTTGCAGTATTCTGAGAACTGCTTTGATCAGCCGTTGAAGACGGTTTTGCAACCTTTGTCTTGCTGATTGCTTTATGCTCTTTGACTTCTGCATTATCAATTTCTGCCTGCTGATTTTCTGTCATCAAATCTGTCTGAGCATTATATTTCCATGACGGGCCGTCAAAAATGAAATACATAATATGATAGCCGTATTCACTCTTAACAATATCTACATCGCCTGCTTTACGGGCTTTATCTGTTGCCCAGCCCTCAAATTCCGAAACCATCCGGCCGAGAGTTACACCCTCATATGCGCCGCCGTAAAGACCGCTTGAACCTTTTGAAGTTGACTCTGTATCTTCGCTGTACTCCTCGGCAAGAAGCGCAAAAGACTTTTCTGTTTTTTCGCCGTTATTGTATTCGGCAAGAATTTCATCTGCTTTTGCTTTCGCCGTGTTCCACTCTTCTTCTGTATATTCTGTTTCAGTCTGCTGTGTATCTGACGAATTATCTGCACTGTCACCGCTGTCTGCTTTATCGGGAATAATCAGAATATGACGCACCGAATATACCTCTTCTTCATCAAGCTGAGCTTCTCCGGTTTTAAGAATGATTGCTGCTGCGCCGTTATCCTCACTGAGATAATAATTTACAGAACCTATCGGAGTATCTGCACTGAAAAGCCAGTCGCCTATTTCTTTGCCGTAATATGTTTCAATATTCGTTTTTCTTTCGGTATTTTCCATTGATTCGGTAATTGCCGATACAGCAGAATCTTCATCTTCAAAATAACCCATTGAAATATACTGGTCGATAAAGTCTTTTGAAGCCTCCGGCAAAATGGTTTTCATATCATCAACACTTGAAATCCGGCTCATATAGCCTTTGATTTTTTCAAGGCTCTGCGCTTTCGTTTCTTCACTTGTTGTATCATAAGGCGTTTCAATCAGAGCGAATGAGCAAGACATATACTTCTCTTTATTCTCATTAAAAAACGCCTCAACATCTTCATCAGAAGGTCTTTCGTCTATCATCATCTGATTGAAATAAGTGTTTACGATAAGCACTCTTTCAAGATAGGAGCGAAGCGTTGCAACGCCGCAGTTTTCGCCGTAAACCTGCTTTACATATTCATTAACGCTTTTACCCGAATTTGCAGCATTCTCCTCTAAACCTTCAATCTGCTGATTAATCATTTCTTCCTGTTCTTCTGTAAGGGTTATGCCTGCTTTTTTACCTTTTTCGTAATAAACCATTATATTTTTAATTCTTGAAATAGTATCAATTTTAAACTTTTCAAGCCATGTAATCTGATTGCCGTTTTCATCTTCGGTATACTGCTGTGAATAATCTTTAGCAGTATCAAGATTATTATAGCCGTACGAAGCATACTGCTCTGCCTCATAAACTACTGTTGAATAAAAATAATCGTACATACCGACAGAAACATCTGTTTCGCCGACTGTTAATGCTATATTGCCGGGGTTCATTTTTTCTTCGGAATTCGGCACTGTATAATAACGCACGCCGAAGAAAATCAGCACTGCCGCAATAATAACGCCCAAAAGCACACCGAAAATAATTTTAATCGGCGTTTTTCTAACTGTAATAGTTGCCGTATCATTTTTATTCACGGCAGAAGAATTGAACGCCTCTGATTTTTCAACGCTCGGAATATCAAGTTCAAAACCGCCTTTAAGGTCAAGGCTGTCATCAAGGGTGGGAACTTCTGCATCAAATTTCCAGTCAGAACCTTCGTTTTGGTCAGAAATTTCATCATCAGAATTAACAGCATCACCATTCAAAACGGCAGTTTCACTGCTTTCACGCTCATCAATTTCTTCACCGTTTAAATCTTTTTCAAAATCTTTTTCGCTCATAAGAACACTCCTTATCGGATAAAATACCATATTATTATACATTATAACAAAAAACTTTTCAACCTCTAATAATGTAAACGGTTTATAAATGCAGTATTAACAAAAATTTATACTATTGAAAAATGATAAGTTTTGTAGTATTATGTAAAAGTATTAATATGCTAAAAATCGAATTATAGAAATTTATTAAATAAGGATTTAATATATGAGTAAAAAAATAGATGCTTTGAAGGCACGCTACAGCGAAAACCCCGGCTGGTGCTGGCTTGAAGCAATTATACTGTTTTTTCCCATTCTGCCCGAATATGTAAGCCCGTTTTTGCTTTTTATCGGTTTCATTGTTTTTAAGCGGCAGTGGACAAAAGAAGGCAGAAAGGCAAAAGTCGGCACTCTCGGAAAACTTGAAATTGCTTTTATGTCGCTTGCACTGATAAGCACACTTTGGTCGGGCACAAAACTTGATACTCTCGGCACGGCAGGTTTATGGTGGGGAATGTTTCTTGTGCAGGTTATGATATATAATCTCGGCACAACGCGGAAAAGAATTGACAGAATTCTTAAATTAATAGTATACGGCGGAGTTGTAAACAGCATATGCGGCACAATTCAGATCTGTACGCATATGCTTAACAAATTCGGCTATATAAGTGATAAATTTGTTTTTGTAACACCGTTTTATAAGTCTTTGGACAAAGCAGTATACACATGGCTGCCTTTTCAGATTAAAACAAACACTTTTTCAGACAGAGCAAGCGGATTTTTCTCAAACCCGAATCTGCTTGCAACATATCTGATATTCGCATACCCGATTTCAATTTACCTTTTCCTTAATGCAAAAAACAAAAAAGAAAAAATTACATACTTCATTTTTAATCTTCTTATCTGCGCCGGCATCAGTTCAACGCTTACAAGGGCAGGCTGTCTGATTGCACTGCTCGGCTGGATATTTATGTTTGCAGTGCTTGCAAAACGGCACTGGAAACAGCTTTTAACAATTATTATGCCGACTGCGGCGATTATAATACCATCTATTTTAACAAGATACGGAATTATATTCAAAGTTAAAAATACGCCTGTAAATAACAGTAATGTTGTTATTCCCACCCCGAGCGTTACGGTTAATAACCCCGAACCGAAAAAATCAACTGATGCTCATTTTGAAATATGGGAAAGCACATTTGACTACATTATTCACAGTGTAAAAACTTTTATCGGCGGTCTTGGTTTCGGCTGTGAAAGCACGGGAATTATGCTGACTACAACTTACAATTTAAACAAGCCCCATGCACATAATTTTGTGCTTGAAATATGGTCTGAACTCGGCATAATCGGCGTTATACTGCTGGCAGTAATTATTCTGTGTGCCTTCGGCAAACTGCTTGAAATAAATGCAAACAACGGCAAAAAGTTTGACCTTGTATTCTGCGTATTTACAAGCCTGCTGCTGCTTTTGCTTTTCGGGCTTACAGACTATATTTTCAATTCTCCGAAACAGATTATACTGTTTATGATATTAATGGGTCTTACGCAGGCAATCAGCCAGTGCTACGAAAAAACGCTTATAAAATCACCTGATGATTTTATAAAAGTCACCGAAAGGGATTTAAAAAGCGTTACACATTTGAAATAATTTATATCAGAGCAACAAAAAGGAGCTGTTTTTTACAGCCCCTTTTTATTATCTGCCGTTGTCAAATGAACGCAGGCGGAATGTTGCGCCGCATTCTTCGCAAAGTTTTCTTGATGCCTCAATATCTTCTTTTGAAATAACATCAACAACCGTCATATGCACCTCTGTGCCGAGAGCGACACAGTCTTTTGTAAATTTAAGAAGTACAGGGAAAGCCTCACCCGGGAAAATATTTCGTGTAATTTTATCATATTTTTCAGACGACGGGTCATTGAGTGACACGGAAACAATATCAAAAACTCTGCATATCTCCCCTGCTGTTGAACGCTTGTTAATCAAATCGGAAAGCCCGTTTGTGTTAAGTCTTAATTTCATTTTCGGAAATTTCTCTTTAAGATATTCTGCCGATTTGATAAGATTTTCAAAAGCGTTTGTGGGTTCGCCGTAACCGCAGAAAACAGACTCTTTTACATCTGAAAAATCATAATTGTCAATCGCATTTTTTATATCATCAAAGGTCGGCTCCTCATCGTGCCACAAGCGCTTAGCCTCGCCTACTGCATCGCCCTTTGAGCGTATACAAAACGCACAGTTGCACGGGCATTTATTTGTTATATTGAAATATGTTCCGCCTTCAAGTGTATAAATAATTTCAGACACAAAAATCACTCCTACTGTTGATTATTTTACAGAAATAATATACAATAAAATTGTATTCATTTATATAGACAAAAATCAATTATTTTTAAGGTACAGTTATGAGCAAATACAACGAATTATATAACAGGATAAAAAAAGAAATCACAGACCGTCAGATAGATTACGGCGAAAAACTGCCGTCAGTAAGAAAAGCAAGTGAAATTTACGGCGTCAGCAGAACAACGGTGCAAAACGCATATTTTGCCCTGTCTGCCGACGGATACATAATCAGCGAACCGCAAAGCGGTTACTATGTTTCTTACAGAGCAAAGAAAAAATCATCGGAAAACAAAGCAAAAGACGATACGGATAAAATTTTGTTTGATTTTACGACCGACACGGCAGACCGTGACAGTTTTGATTTTAACATATGGCGCAGATACATAAAGAGTGCACTCAGGCAGGATGACAAACTGCTGTCATACGGCGAAGCACAGGGCGAACTTCTTTTGCGTGAAGCGATTGCCGACTATGTAAGAGAAAAGCGAAATGTTACCGCCTCGGCAGACAGAATTGTTATCGGCGCAGGCGTGCAGACTTTGCTGTCGGTTTTCTGCTCACTGATTGATAATCGGGGCACGGTTTCATTCCCCGACAAAAGTTTTGTGCAGGGTGCAAGCCTGTTTGCAGACTACGGTTTTGATGTAAAATACAGAAACAAAGACGCCCGCATAATTTATGTTACACCGTCAAAAATGACACGCTGGGGCGATGTTATGCCGAACAAAAGGCGCATTGAACTTGTGGCACATTCGGCTGAAAACGGAAGTCTTGTTATTGAAGATGATTTTGAAAGCGATTTTTTATACAACACAAAGCCTGCGCCGTCACTTCACGCATTATCGGGCGGCAGCAATGTTGTATACCTCGGTTCATTCTCAAAACTGCTTTTGCCGTCAATCAGAATAAGTTTTATGATTTTAACAGAAAAACTTGCTGAAAAATACAGACAGAATATTTACAAATTCAATCAGACGGCAAGCAAAACAGAGCAGATTGCACTTTACAAATTCATCAATGACGGTCATTTAAAAGCGCAGATAAGAAAAACGAGAAGATTTTACACGGCTAAAACTAAACTGTTTGCCGAAAAATTAAAAACAGAATTTCCATCGTCAAGTATTGAAATCAGCGAAAATGCACTTCAGATTATAATGAAAACGAATTTTGATAAAAATACAGACGCTTTTTTGAAAAACGGCATTAAAATTTTTATTGATGAATACAAAAACGGCAGAATAAAACTGTGCCTGAACACATCGTCAATCTCGGAAAAAGACTTTGATTTTGCCGTAAAATTACTGAAAAAAGCCTTGATTTGATAAAAAAGTGCCTTCTTGAGTCCATATTTTGGGACTGTCGAGTGCAGACATATTGAAAATCGGATTTTGATTTATTAAAATGAAATTGTAAACAAAAGAGGAGGTTTTCAATATGAAAAAAACAATAAAAAACATTTTAATCGGCTTACTCAGCGCCGTAACCGGCTACTGCCTTATGGAAATTCCGTTTCACATTTTTGACCTTATTACACCCGTGCAGTCAAAAATAATCTTTGTGGCTGAGATAATTGTTTACTTTGTAATTTTTGCAGCAACAGCAATATTAATTGAAAAGAAGAAAGACAGAAAAAGAAAAAACGCTGAGTATGCCAGACGGCACAAAGAACGTCAGCAAAAAAGAAACCGTGAATTAAACGGTATCAATATTGACCTTGCAGCGTAGGAAACAGGCAGAGCAGTAAATTTTTTATTGCTTTGCCTGTTTTTTATGATACAATATAATTAATAAAACAAAGGAGTTAAACTTATGTATAAAGCGAACGAAAAAAGATATGATGAAATGATTTACAATTACTGCGGTGAAAGCGGGCTCAGATTGCCTGCAATTTCTGTAGGGCTGTGGCAGAATTTCGGAATCAATGATGATTACGAAACTATGAAAGATATTATTTTAACTGCGTTTGACAACGGCGTTACTCATTTTGACCTTGCAAACAACTACGGTCCTGAGCCGGGAAGAGCAGAAATAAACTTTGGTAAAATTTTTAAAGAAAACTTAAAGCCGCACCGTGACGAACTTATTATCAGCACAAAAGCAGGATATGAAATGTGGAAAGGTCCTTACGGCGGACGCGGCGGCACAAGAAAATACCTTATTGCATCACTTGACCAAAGCCTTAAAAGAATGGGACTTGAATATGTTGACATATTTTATCACCACTGTATGACGCCTGAAACTCCGCTTAAAGAAACTGCACTCTGCCTGTCAGACATTATCCGTCAGGGCAAGGCACTTTACGCAGGCATAAGCAACTATGACGGGCATACAATGCACAAAATGCACCACAGATGCGATGACTATGATGTGCCGTTCATAATCAACCAGAACAGATATTCAATTTTTGACAGAGCCATTGAAGAAAACGACCTGATTTCCGAAGCAAAAAGCAAGAAAAAGGGTATAATTGCCTTTTCACCGCTTGCACAGGGGCTGCTGTCAGACAAATACGCAAACGGTATCCCGGAAAACACGAGGCTCTGCAACAACAAAGCGCTTGAGAAAAAACTCGGGTATGACGAAAAGAAAGCTTTTCAGGTTAAACAGCTTGCAGATATGGCACACAAAAAAGAAATGACGCTTTCTCAAATGGCAATAAAATGGCTTTTGCAGAATGAAAATATTACATCTGTTTTGGTCGGCGTTCATTCAAAAGCACAGCTGCTTGAGAATTTAAGTGCATTGAAATGCCCCGACTTAACAAAAGCCGATTTAATTCAGATTGACGGAATAACGGGAAATATTTAATAAAAAGCCGAGAATTTTATTGACATAATCAAATAACAAGGAGTTATCCGATAAACGGTTAACCCGTGATATAACAATAGCCGCTAACTTTGGTATGGTTAGGCGGCTATTGTTTTTGCACAGAGTTTTTTATTTATATTTTATGAAAAATTGCCGATATTACAGGTTTTGCCGAATCTGTAAAGTATTTTTGCGGCATGAATACGCTGAGTTGCGCCGCGGGGATTAATATAACCCTGAACAGTACCTGTTATCATTCCGTTGTAATTTGCCCACTGCAAAGGCTCTTCTGCCCATCCGTGAACTTCGTCATAATCGGGATAATCGCTTAAATCAACATTCCGATAATCGGATTCGCCGAGCGAGCCGTTCATTTTTGCATAGTAATACAAAAATTTAGCGGTCTGCTCTCTCGTCACACTGTCATCGGGTTTAAAAGTAGTCTGATTCGTAATTTCATTATCAAGCGCCCAGCAGGAGGCGTTAAAGTAATATGAATCTTCACTTACATCGGTAAAAGGATTTTCTTCATACGGATTCACATCATCATAAGGGTTGCCTGCCATACGGTATAAAATCGTAACAAACATTGCCCTTGTGATTGATGTTACAGGCGAAAACTGTGTAAATTCAGGCGGATTTGTACCCGCTATGTACGAATTATAAACAGAAGTATATGCCACAAAACCGGAATAACTCTGATAACCGTTCAAATCTTCAAACAAAATCAGCGATGGATCTGCCGCCTTTGGCTGTGTATAAAAGCGGTAAACATCTGAATATTTATCGGGCACTGCGAATTCACTGCCGCTTTTTGCATACGCTTTAACCCTTACATAATATAAAGAATCAGTTTCAAAACCTGTAAGTGTCGCGGCTGCAGCGCTTGTATCCGCAGCGGTTGTCCAGTTTTCCTTATCAGCGGAATACTGAATCTGATACATATTTGCACCCCAAACAGAATTATATGTAACATTAACCGAATTTTCTGTTGCATTTGAAAATCTTACATAATCAACTGTCGGAAGAATTTTTAATGCCTCATCAGCAGTAAGCGTTTTAAAGCCGCAGGAATGTGACCAGTAATCGCCGTAAACAGTTTCACTGCCAACAAGTCTGTAAGGCATTACCTTTACTGAATACGCATGATTGAAAGTCAGATTTCTGAAATTATATTCATTTGTAATGGTTGTACCTGCTCTCTGCCAGTTTCCGTCAGCACTTTTGAGAATATAAACAAGATAGCCGTCTGCAAATTCAACGGGAGTCCATTTAACGTTTGCCGAAATGCCCGTGATTTTTGACGCCGCAAGGTTTTCGGCAACGCCGAGAATTATATTTCCTTTGCTCTCAACACCGTAAACTCTGATAACATGATAATTACCATTCCATTTTTTCAAATCATATTTTCTTTCAACAACGCCGAGCCTTGAATTAGCAGCCTCAATAACATACCCGTCTTCAGTATAAATTGCAACATGACCGTTCCACGAAATAATGTCACCCGGCTGAGCATCATCTATTGAATTTTCGCCTATCACCGTGCCGTAAGCGGCAGGATTTCTCCAGTATTCACCTGAACTTGTTGGCAGTGTTATGCCGAAATTTCTGTAAACAAAACTAACATAGCCCGAACAGTCAAATGTATCAGGTCCGCTGTGGGCATACTCATATTTACACCCGAGATACTGCCTTGCAAATTCCACAATATCTTCACCGAATACGGCAGATGCACGGGCAGTAATATTTAATCCTGCAGCAACAGAAAACGACATTACCGCCGCAAGCATTAAACTTAAAATTTTCTTTATATATTTTTTCATATTCATCTCTTTCTCGATTTCATTTAATCATCAAAATGCCTTACAGGCAGAATGTTTTTCTTTTTAAACAGTCTTAAAACTCCAAGTGCAAAAAGGAAGAAAATCATACCTATAATTGCACCGAGCGAAACATCTGTAAGAAAATGTGCTCCCCTCACCATTCTTGTAAAAGCGAGAACGGCAACATAAACAAAACTTAAAACGCAGGCAGGCACTGTAAATTTTTTAAGTTTTTCAAACGCACTGCAAACTACTGCCGAAATAAATATAAAACAACCGCTCATCATATGACCGCTCGGGCAGCTTGTACCCTCAAGTTCAATACCGTTCAGCATCGTTGCGCCGAGACCTTTTTGATACCATGGTGTAAAACAACTGTAGTCTGCCGATTCCATAAGATTTCTTGTAACGGCAGGGTCCTTGGCATCGGGAATACCATGTGAAAAAGCAACCATTTCTCTGAACCTTGCTCGGTTTAAAAAATTCTTGATAGGGTCTGTAAACAGATAAAGCAGTCCGATTAAAATGCCCATTAAAGCAATAGGCTCAAGCTTATTTAAAATGCGTTTCGGAATTCTGCTGAATATCAGAATCAGAATAACAGCGGCAGCGGCTGAAATTATATACCACACTGCCCTGCTCAAATCAACATAATATTTACCCACATTTCTTATAAGTTTATCACAGCCGAGCACGGTCAACACCGTAAAGCCGACTATTTCAATTATATTGACAACTGAGTTAAAAAACTTATACGCCTTTTTCTGCTGAGCTTTTTCGTCAATCTCGGGAATAAACGGCAGGATTTTATGAATTACCGATATACACTCGGCAAGACTGTGCCTTGTAAGCAAAAGAACTGCCGCCGCAGGCGCCCACATTGCAAAGCGCGGTGCTTCTCCCCAAATCTCAAATGTTTTTGAAAACAGGCTTTCGGGATTGAAAAATTCCTGATTCAGTTTCAGGTCGTATTTTGTGCCGAAAGCAAGCATTGCCCCGAAAAACAAAAAGTAAAATGCAATAAAAATTACATAAGGTAAATTCTTCTTTTTTGTCATAAACATTCCCCTTACAAAATTCATTTACAGAATATTTTAACATATAAGTAAA
>CABUAS010000050.1 GCA_902489595.1 uncultured Oscillospiraceae bacterium
ATATTATAGTACGATTTATTATTAAAGTAAATAACAAATTGAAGTGATTTGATTATGTTGCGGATATTCGTTCCCGCATGGCACCTTACTGTACAATAATGTCATAACCACACTATATTTTAATTTCGGCGTGGTTCTGACCGTTTATCGATAGTCTAAAGAAGAAGGGGAGTGTTAACACACTCCCCTTCCCCTCTCTGTCTATAACAAACTATAGGAGGACAAGATGCTTAAAGACAGTTGCGGCGCTGCCTTTAAGGTAATATTCATTTTACCTCAACTTGCACAATCTGTCAAGCGTTTTGCGAAAGATTTTTTTACATTTTTTACAAACAAGCCGCTTTGTCGCACGCCAAAGTCCGTTTTTTTACCCGCTCTTTTGGAAAATTTTATAAAAAACTTGACATCGAACAAATATTCTATTAATATAATAAATGATGATTAAACAAAGGAGTTGATTAAAAATGACAATTACCGAACTTGCGGCGGAATATGAGAAACAATACGATATTCTTAATGCAAAAATGGACGGTCTGCGGCCGCTGCTGCGTGTTTACCGCGGCGAAGATTTGTATCTGCTCAGGCGCAGAATAAAAGTTTATTATGATATGGCGTGCGAGTGTAAGCAGGTTTCAACTATTTTAAATCATTATTATGACGAGGACAGCGATGACTGATTTTATTGAAAATTTTTATGCAGATAAAACGCAGTTTGAGCCGAGTGAAATAGACAGTCAGAAAATAAGCAGAGCGGCGGTAAGGAGTGTGCTTCCGATAATTTTGAAAAACGATTTAACAGAGCGCCAGGCAGTTTGCTTAAATTTAAGATATGTTCAGGGTATGAGCCAAACCGAAATAGCCGAAAAACTTCATTTGTCGCAGCCGACAGTATCAAGGCACATTTGCTGTGCGAAAGAAATAGTAAATAACCGCTTGTCATACTGCCTTGCTGCAATAAATAAAGCCAACAGCTTGTGGATAGAGCTTGAAAACTCATACTTGGTTTAAACATCCGTATATCATCAGCCGATACAGGGGCGGCTGTTCTGAGGGATAAAAATCCACCGCCCCCAACAAACTGTAAAGCACACCTTTCTATTTTATGAAAAAGGTGTGCTTTTTGTTTATAATAATTTGCTTTTTATTGCTCTGAATAAATAGTTCACTGTGGTCGTTATTGTGGTCAAAATGAAAAATAAGTGGTCGTTAAAAATGATGTTTTTAACACAGTTTAAGGCAATAAAAAATCCTTGAAACGCCGTAATATCAACGGTTTCAAGGATTTTATATGTGGTACGCCGGAAGGGATTCTCCTCTCAGCTATCGAAAGGTACACTGTACCTTTCTCCCGAATTTTTTCGGTTTACACCTTAAAATTCGGAGTTCGTTTCTCATCCCTTCCTAAAAAACAAGCAGAGCAAACAAAAGTTCACTCTGCTTATTTGGTACGCCGGAAGGGATTCGAACCCCCGACCTTCTGGTTCGTAGCCAGACACTCTATCCAACTGAGCTACCGGCGCATACCGCATAATTAATGCTCAAATAATATAACACATTATCAAATAAAAATCAAGTGTTTTTTATTCGAGTTTTTTATGAACAGCCGGATTGCATATTTTTTATGTATTTTTCGAGTATATCTGCCATCATTTCCACAAGTTCGGCGCAGGGTCTTTTCTTATAATACTCTTTTGTGCGTGGCTCAGCAGTCGGAGTAATCGGCGCTGATTTGCTGAGTCCGAGCAGTTCACGGCACACAACAGAGCCGTTTTCTTTTCTGAATTCCCCGGCAACCTCCTGCACCATTTTATAGACTTCATTCTTATCTCTTTTGCCGTAAAGTGCAGACAGCACGAAGGCTGCGCCGGAAACAGTTCCGCACACCTCTCTCATTCTGCCCATTCCTCCGCCGAAGCCGATTGTAAGGCGTTTTACTGTTTCTTCGTCCATATTCATTTCGTCGGCAAAAGCACACGCTACTGCCTGTGAACAGTTATATCCGCTGAAAAATTTTTGTTTTGCGAAAGTTCCTTTTCTCATTGTGCACCTCCGTCAACCTGCCTGAATTTCGCCGTCAGTGTAATATCTCCCTTAACTGTGATTGTATATTTTGTTCCGGATGCAACAAGGTTTCCGTTTGAATCATACCAGCCGTCAAATTCGTAACCCTCGTCTGCAGAGGCAGTCAGCACGGCTTTTTTGCCCTGTGTATATTCGCCGTCGCCCGTAACATTTCCGTTGCCGTCAATATCCACATACACACGGTAAGTTTTTTCTGTTGTGGTAGTCGGATTTGTTGTGGTTTCCTTTGTGGTTGGCTCTTCGGTAGTTGTTTCCTTAGTAGTAGTTTCTTTTTTAGTGGTGGTAACCTTTTTGGTTGTAGTTTCTTCAGCCGTGGTGGAAACTGTTGTGCTCTCGGTGGTGGTTTCTTTTTCCTTTTTGCCTGAAACAGCACCGAACACGATACCTGCTGCAACAGCAATGACTACAATTACGGCAATAACAATAATTATAATCTGCTTTTTTTTGTCATTTTCACTATTGTCATCATCGGGCTCATTATTATAATCATCTGTATTGTCAATATCATCATTATTATTTTCGGTAATTTCGTCTTCATCATAAAGCGGTGAGCCGCAATTTGAGCAGATATATCTTCCGTCTTCATTTTCAAAACCGCAGTTTTTGCATCTCATAACTGTTCCTCCCGTGCAAACTATATATATAAAAGTATAGCATAACTGTATTAATTTTACAACAAATAGGTGATATTTGGCAAAAAACTTAATATTTTTTTAAAGATTTTGTTTTATTTCTGTTTTTACTCTTGACTTTTTGTGCGTTTTCAAGTAAATTTAAATAGTAGCATTTTATGCAATGCAAAATGTTGCATAATAAAAATCTGATTTTTTTGAAAGGGGTACACCTCACAATGAAAAAAACATTAAAAAGAATTCTTTGTGTTGTTCTTGCAGTTTCATTTGTTCTTGCACTTACAGGCTGTGCAAAAATCAATTATGTAACAAACGGAACAATCACAGCAATTAAAGAAGTAAAGAACGGCGACTGGCAGAAGACAGGCGACGAAGATGATGCAACCACTGATGAAGATGTTTCTGTTCTTGAAACACCGTTCACAGCAGGTACATACGGCGGAGTTGCTTTCAACTCAATCGAAGATGTAGTTAATTACTATGTTGAAGCATATAATTATTCAAAAACTCTTACAGCTCAGTATACCGATGATCAGGGCGCTACTCAGACATGGTATAAGCTTCTCGGTGAAGAAAAGCTTTCCGTTGATACAATTAAGATTGACGGCTCTGAAAATGCAATGATCAATAACATGGTTCCCGGTATCGTAGACGGTGTTTATTCACCGGGTCTTAACGGTCTTGTTCCGAGTACAAACAGAAATCCTGCTATGGATACAGATGAGTGGGACGGCAACGGTGAATCACTTCAGACAAGCAGACTTGTTGCTGATGACCTTCTCGATGCAAATGTAAAAGATAACGGCGACGGCACAATCACCATGCAGTTACAGCCTAAAGCAGTTAATATGTCTATGCCGGGCAAAGATGCTCAGGGTCACGTGTTCCAGACTCTCGGTGCTATCGACTCAGTAGTTGACAGCCTTGGTGTATTAAGCTGGGCTCAGGGTACAACTGCTGAGAACTGTAAAGTAAACTACAAGGGCGGCGTTGCAACTGTTACAATCAACACTTCAACAAAAGAAATCGTAAAAGCAGATTACAATATGATTGCAGAAGTTTCTGTAACTCACGCAACAATCGCTGTTATTAAAGATAAGAGCGCAAGCCTCTTTGTAAGAATGACATGGTCATATCCTGCATCAGCAGAATATCTTATGGAAAGCAAGGGCGTAACCCTTATCGGTTAATTAACCCAAATATTAAACAGGCGGATTATTATGTCCGCCTGTTTTTTTATTGTGTCTTTTTCCAATATGCGTTGTTTTGGTTAAATAACGGGCAATTCGTGAATTGCCCCTACGAAATACAAATAACATTTTGTGCTGTTCTGAAACAATATTCATTATTTATACATTGATTATGGTTTGTTAATATGTTATTATAATGTTACTACTATGATTGGAGAAAAAATATGAGCGAAAAAATTCCGAATATGGATTATGATGCCGACGAGGTTATCAATGATTTCAAAGAAAAATTCAAATGGCCCAACAGCAAAGAAGTTGAGGCTGTTGAAAAACCGCCCAAAATGGGGCTTAAACTGTTGCTTTCCGCAATAATTACGCTTATCGGCGGCGGCGCAGTTTATTATATGATGCTTCCTGCTTTCAATTTTAAAGATACTAATATGTATGTGTTCTTTATTGTGCTGATTGCGATTTTTATGGGCGTTTTTTCACTTCTCAGTAAGGCAAACAAACTTGCCGAAAGGCGTGAATATATCAAGAAAAAATCAATCGTGCCGGTTGTAATTATCGGCGTGCTTGTTCTTGTTATGGCAATCGGCTGGCTTTGCGGTGCAACAATTTTCCGTGCAAAATCTTATTCGGAACTTATGCCTGTTACAGACAGTCAGTTCAGTGAGGATTTTGAAAGTGTTAGTTATAACCGTGTTCCGCGTATTGATGAAAAGCGCGCAGTAAATCTTGCAGATCAGCAACTCGGTTCGCTTGCTGAATACAAGAGCCAGTATGTTGTCGCAAATACGACTACACTTATTAATTACAATGAAAATCCTGTTCGTGTTGCTTATCTTCAGTACGGCGACGTGTTCAAATGGTTCAGTAATACAAAAGAGGGCCTTCCTGCTTATATGATTGTTGACCTTATTTCGCAGAAGGTTACTGTTGTAAATTGTAAAGAGCAGTTCGGCATGGGCATTAAGTACAGTCCGTCGGAACTTTTCAACGAAAAACTCGTTCGCCATATCCGTTTTCAGTATCCTACTGCACTTCTTGATACTCCTAACTTTGAGATTAAAGATGACGGACACCCGTATTGGATTACACCTGTGCTTGATAAAACAATCGGTCTTTTCGGCGGAACAGATGTTAAGGGCGTAATTATTACAGACGCTCTTACGGGCGAAAGCGAATATCACGATATTGATGCTGTTAAAACTGACGAAAGTCTTAACTGGATTGACGTTATTTACAATGCAAGTCTTGCACTTGAGCAGTACAATTACTACGGTAAACTCAGCGGCGGTTTTTGGAACTCAATTATTTTCCAGAAAAACGTTAGTCTTGCATCGGCAGGCAACGGTTATATTGCTATGAATGATGACGTGTGGGTTTATACGGGCGTAACTTCTCCCGAATCAGACACATCAAACTTCGGTTTCATTCTTGTTAATCAGAGAACAAAGGAAACGAGATATTATTCAAACGGCGGTGCTATCGAAACTGCTGCTATGGAATCTGCCGAAGACGCAACGCAGAACTATCAGTACAGAGCAACATTCCCGATTCTGCTTGATATTGAGGGCAACCCGACTTACTTTATGAGTTTTTACGGCGACGGCAATACGGTTAAGGGCTATGCACTTGTAAGCCTTGCAGATAAAACTATCGTCGGCACGGGTCTTCTTGATAACCTCAAGAGTGATGAAAAAGCACTCAATGCGGCTGTTGAAAATTATATTGAGGCACTTCAGGATAAAGGCGTTGTCGGCAACGATGTAAGCGCTGACGATATTATTGTTGAAGAGCCGAACGGCGAAGATAATACAGACGATAACACGGTAAGCACAGGCGACGGCACTGTTGTCGGTACTGTTGATTCAATTAAATCATCGGTAAATGGCGGCAACACGGTTTACTATTTCGAGATTGACGGCAAGTATTATTATATCGCAGTCAGCGATTGTATGGAAGCTCTGCTTGTCAACGCAGGCGACACTGTAACGGTTACAGTCGGCGGTGACGCTGACGGCGTGTTTGTGCCGATTACAGATGTAGAAAAATAATAATCAATAATTCACATTTTGCGGGCGGATTTATTCCGCCCGTTTTTTGTATTGCCTCCCTTGTGAAAGAAAGATTCCCCTGTCAGGGGAAATGTCAACGCAGTTGACAAAAGGGTAGCGTAGCAGGGGGACCGCTTGCGGTGGAGGGATTCGCAAACAGAATCCCCCAGTCACATAAATGTGACAGCCCCCCTTTAACAAGGGGGCCATTGCTGAATGATATCTACCTTTTTATTCAATATATATGCATAATTGACCGAAAATAAATTTATTTTCGGTTTTTTTGCGTTTTTTATAGATATTTTACGCTATAAAAATGCTGTTTTCAGGGTATTAGTGAGAGCACATAAGCGAGTGAGATAAATCCGTTCATAAAAAACTTATTAGGATTTTTCTCGTTTGCTTAAAGGAGGAAATAATGGCAAGAAGAAAAAAGGAACTTCGTGATGAGATAAAAGATGGGCTGAAACAGCTTGCCCTCGGCGATGTGAAAGACTGCATATATCTGCTGTTTTCGAGCGATGAGGATATTCTGGCAAATCTGCAAAGGCTCAATCTTATGAACATCAGCGAAATCAAACGCCCGAAGGGCGGCGGAATGGAGATTAAGTTTTTTGACAGAATTAAAGCGCTTGAAAAACTGGGCACGGCAGAGCGTGAAAACTCGTCGGAACCGCTTAATTTCTATACGGCTTTGCAGCAGGGTGCGCAAAATATTGACAAAGTTTTTGAGGAGCAGGACAGTGAACAGCTTTAAGCCTTTTTCAAAAAAGCAGATGGCGGTGCTTACATGGTGGTGCGGTGGCAGTAATCTGCAAAGCAAAAACGGTATTATATGCGACGGAGCAGTGCGCAGCGGAAAAACGCTTTGTATGAGCATTTCGTTCATTTGCTGGGCGTTTTATTGCTTTAATGATACTTCGTTCGCTGTTTGCGGCAAAACTATTGCCTCTCTCAGGCGCAATGTTATTACTCCTCTTCTGCCCGAACTGCATACGCTCGGCTTTAAGTGCGAATTCAAAATAAGCAGAAATTACCTTGAGATTGAAAAGAACGGCATTACAAATCGGTTTTACCTTTTCGGCGGCAGGGACGAAAGTTCTGCCTCTCTAATTCAGGGTATGACCTTGGGCGGAATTCTGCTTGACGAGGTTGCACTTATGCCCCGTTCGTTTGTTGAGCAGGCAGTTGCAAGGTGCTCTCTTCAGAATGCAAAATTCTGGTTTAACTGCAATCCCGAGCATCCGTACCATTGGTTTTACAATGAATGGATTAAAAAGAAAAATGAGAAAAATATGCTGTATCTTCATTTTAAAATGGAGGATAATCCCTCGCTTTCGTCCGAGGTTATTGAGCGCTACAGGCATCTTTACAGCGGTGCTTTTTACGAACGTTTTGTTGAGGGTAAATGGGTGAGCGCAGACGGCGCAGTTTACCCGATGTTCAGCAGCGACCGCCATATAAAAACTTACGGCGGTGAATTTTTGCAGTATTACCTTTCGTGCGATTACGGCACGGTTAACCCTTTTTCACTCGGCCTTTGGGGCAGAGCTGATGACAAAAGCGGCTGGTACAGAATTGATGAGTATTACCATTCAAGCCGTGACAGGGGAGTTCAGCTGACCGACGAGGAATATTATGAAAATCTGAAAAAACTTGCGGGCGGCAGAAAAATTGAGGCGCTTATTATTGACCCGTCTGCTGCAAGTTTTATTGAAACTGTTAAGCGGCACGGTGAATTCTGCGTAATCAAGGCAGACAACGATGTGCTTAAAGGCATAAATTATGTCTGCAATGCGCTTAAAAATGAAGAAATATTTTTCTATCCCTGCTGTGAGGCGTCGATTAAGGAATTTTCCGTTTACAGATGGGACGACGGTGCTAAAAGGGATGCACCAAAAAAGGAAAACGATCACGCAATGGACGATATAAGGTATTTTGTTTCTACCGTGCTTTACAAAAAGGAGCAGAACAGCCTGTTTTCCGTTGCAGTGGAAAGGATGTGAACATTTGGGCTTGTTTCGTAAAAGTAAAAGTGTTTCAGGCAGTGCGTGTACCGCTGTGCAGACGAGCAGTTTAAACTCTCACCCGTTCGGCAGGCTGGGCGGTTCTGTTTTGCTTAATCACGGCAGTTATATTTATTCTATGCTTCGTCAGAGCGTGCCGATTATTGATGTTGCAATTTCAAAGATTGTGCGCCTATGCACAGGCTTTAAGTTTGACACAGGCAATGAAAAACTGAATGGCGAGATGAATGATTTTTTTGAAAATATCAGCGTGGGCGGCAATCAGCAGGGCATTAATATGTTTATTTCCGCTTATCTTGAACAACTTCTTACTTACGGTTCGGCAGTAGGTGAAATGATTGCCGATGACAGCGGTTTTTATGCGCTTTACAACGGTGAACTCAGTGTGCTTGAGGCAAGGCGTGCGCAGAATAATTTTGATATTGAGTTTTACAGCGGCAATAAAAAATTAGAGCGTCAGGATTTGATTTTGTTTTCGGCTCTCAACCCCGAGCCGGGTGAAATTCTCGGCACAAGCTTGCTTCAGGGACTGCCGTTTGTTGCCGATATTCTGCTTAAAATTTACAACACAATCGGGCAGAACTGGGAGCACGCAGGCAACCTGCGCTATGCCGTGACATATAAGCCTGACAATGAGGGCGTTGACGGTGCGACTGCCAAAGAGCGTGCAAATCAGATTGCCGCTGCTTGGAGCGAGGCTATGGGAAGTAAAGACACCGTTAAGGATTTTGTTGCCGTGGGCGATGTTTCAATCAAAGTTATCGGAGCGGATAATGTTGTGCTTGACAGCGAAGTGCCTGTTCGCCAGCTGCTTGAGCAGATTGTTGCAAAAACGGGACTTCCGCCGTATATGCTGGGGCTTTCCTGGTCTACAACCGAGCGTATGAGCTCTCAGCAGGCAGATATTTTAACATCTGAACTTGAGTATTACAGACGGATTTTAACGCCTGTTCTGCTTAAAATCGGCAGAAAATATCTGAATATTTACGGCTGTGCCGAACCGCTGAAAATTGAGTGGAACGCGATAACACTTCAGGATGAAACGGAACATTCAAAAGCAAGGCTTTATGACGCACAGGCAAGAAAAATTGAAACGGAGGCTGAGGTTTGAAAAACGGAGTAATTATTAAAGCATTTGAGCCGACAGGCGACGATATGGCGAAAATCAACCGATTTTCCTGCCGTGAACTGACCGCAGAAGAAATCTATGTTTTTAAAGTTGATTTATGCAACAACGATATTGACAGGGATTTTGAGTGCTTTTCGCTTTCTGCGCTTAATACGCTTGCCGGGGAGTTTATCGGCAAAACAGGAATCCGTGACCACAAAATGTCTGCCGAAAATCAGATGGCACGTATTTTTGACACAGAAGTTATCAAAGTTGACGGCAGAAAAACGGCGCACGGGCTTGATTTTTACACACTTCGTGCAAAGGCTTATATGCTTAAAACAAGTGAAAATGAAAATATTATCAGCGAAATTGATGCAGGAATTAAGAAAGAGGTTTCTGTTTCCTGCTCGGCAGGCAGGGGCGTATGCTCTGTCTGCGGCAAAGACAGGCGAAAAGGCAACTGCGGTCATATCAACGGCAAAAGCTATGACGGCAAACTCTGCTATACAACGCTTGATGATATTACAGACGCTTATGAATTCAGTTTCGTGGCAGTTCCTGCCCAGAAAGAGGCAGGAGTTGTTAAGGCGTTTGACACTGAAAAAGGGGAAATGAATTTGGAAAATATCAGAAAACAACTTGATTTTGACGGCGACAGCATCGTGCTTTCAAAGCAGCAGGCGGCGGCGATTGCATCTTTTATAGATGAAACAGAGGAAAACGCCCGCCTTGGCACGCAGTACAAACAAAGTCTTGTTAAGAGTCTTATCGGTTTATGCGAAAAGGTTGTGCCTGAGATGGATATGAAAATATTTGAGGGCGTGGCAAGCGTTATGACTGCAAAAGAACTTATTGAGTTCAAATCTGCATTTGAAAAAAATATTGCACAGAAAAATAAGCCGTCGCCGCAGCTTGCAAGGGCAGACGGCTCTAAGAAATCAAACAATAATGAATTTATGATTTAGGAGGATAATTATGGTTTCATATAAGGGATTCGGCGAACAGTTTTTAACTTTCAAAAATACTAAAGTACAGAAAGGCGACCTTGTTTCGATTAAAACAGACGGCGTCGCCGAAAAAGCAAACAACAGCGCTAAATTTATAGGCGTTTGCGTTGATGATTCGCACGAGGGGTATATTACCGTTCAGGTATCGGGTTATGTTGAACTGCCTTACACAGGCACAATGCCCAATATGAATTACAGTGCACTTACATCAAACGGCAGCGGCGGCGTTAAATTTGAAAACGGCGGGGATGTTATTTTTAAGGTGCTTAAAATCGACTCTGCAAATAATACGGTCGGCTTTATTCTTTAATATATTTACAAGGAGGATTTGAATTATGGCATTTGATAATATTAAACTTGACAAGGGACTTTACACAGGCTCTAAAGGCTTTACTGCGTCACTTGAGGAGATTGACCCGTCTGCAAATTATGCAGGCACAGAACTTGAGGGGCTTGACGCATATCAGCGACAGCTGAAAAGATTTGACATTAAGGTTTCGGGTGCAAATTCCGATACGGTGTCAAAATTTTTCCAGACTACAGATTCTGCCGCTCTGTTCCCCGAATATGTTTCAAGGGCAGTTGCACAGGGCGTAGAATATGCAGATGAAATTTCAAAGCTTGTGGCAACAACCACAACGATTGATTCGCTTGATTACCGCTCTGTTGAAAGTGTGCCTGATGACGGTGACAGGGAACTTGCAGTAGTCGGCGAGGGTGCGTTTATTCCCGAAACAAGAATTAAGACAAAAGAAAAACTTACACGCCTTTACAAGAGAGGCAGAATGCTTACTGCGTCTTACGAGGCTATCAAGTATCAGAAACTTGATTTGTTTACTGTTACATTAAAGCAGATCGGCGCTTACATTGCAAAGTCACAGATGAACGACCTTATTACCTGCATCAAAGCGGCTGATATTCAGAACATTCAGAGCGAAAACACAGAACTTACATATAAGGATTATGTTGATTTGTGGGCGTCTTTCAATCCTTACAGACTTACAAATATTATTGCAAATACAGGCGAAGTTGCAAAAATGCTTGATATGAGCGAGTTCAAGGATTCTGCCGCAGGTCTTAATTTCCACGGTACAGGCAATATGATTACACCGTTTGGTGCAAATGTTACACCGTGTTCGCTTATTGATGCAGGTACAGTGCTTGCACTTGACAGTTCGGCAGCAATAGAAAAAGTTCAGCTCGGCGACATTGTCACTGAATACGACAAACTTATTGACAGACAGCTTGAGCGTGCAACTATAACCGCAACGGCAGGATTTTCTGTTATTTTCAGCGATGCAATCAAGTCTGTAACAGTTAAAACGGCTTAATTAAACGGAAAGGGAGGGCAAAGCACGGCAGTATGAATTATGAAAAAATTAAAGAATATCTTATGGCGATGGGCAATTTTTCGACAGAGGATATTGAAAAATACAAATTTATTCTTGATGCGTCTGTAACGAGCGTGCTTGATATGCTGAATGACTTTGCAGATGTTGCAGATGACAGAATTATGCAGCTTATGGCTGCAAGAGCGTATCTGAAAATCTGTTGTATTGACAGTGATGAAAGCGGCGTTACAAGTTTTCAGGCAGGCGATGTTTCATTTACGCAAAAGGCAGAAACTGCGCTTGACGGTGCAAAAAAAATTTACGCTCTTGCGCTTGATGAATGCAGTCAGTTTATAACCGATTCGGGCTTTGCCTTTTTGGGTGTATAAATGAACAGGCGGTATAAAATTAAAAACGGCATTAAAAAGGCAGGTGCATCGGCTGTTATTACAGACGGCGAGTGGCAGTCGATGCCGTTTTATGCCGTTATCAGGCATCATCACAAAAATACCAAAACCGAGTTTGAGGATAAATTTACCGAAATCGGCTTTGTGAGCAGAGATTATTACACCTATATAGGCCCGTTTGACCACGATATTACTGCCTTGTCTGATGACGCTGTTATAAAATCCGACGGGTGCAGTTATATTTTTAAAAAGAAAGAGGCAATAACGGTCGGCGGTGAAACGATTTATTTTTACGGCATTTTAAAGAAATTGCAGGAGGGGTCGTATGATTGATTTGTCACAGTGCGCCGTACTTTTTGCAGATACGGCAAAGCAGGCTCTGAAAGATGAAAATGTGATTTTTATTACGGCGTATCCGAAAACGGCAAAGCCGACTTTGCTTAAAACCGCCGTTGCCGCCTTTTCTGTTTATGATGTAAAATCAGAGCAGGAGGGGCTTGGCGCAGATATTCAGTCGGGGCAGATTGAAGTTCGTGTATCTGTTTTTGTGCCGTATAAAAGCAAAAGTGAAAACGGCGCAGAAATTCTTGAAAAAATATGCCGTGTTCTTTGCGGAAAATTTTGTATTCTCGGCATAAAAGTTTATCAGACAGAGCCTGATGCAGATACCGAATGTACCGTTACACGTGCCGTTTTTACGCTTGATGATGAAATATTAAGAGACTAACTATTAAAAGTCAAGTCTAAAAATAAAAAGATGTTGTAAAAAAACAA
>CABUAS010000051.1 GCA_902489595.1 uncultured Oscillospiraceae bacterium
ATTGATTTACCCAAACTGTATAAATTAGATTCAAAAACAAATAGCAGTTTTTATAATTGTTACAATTTGAAAAGTATAAATGCTCCTAAATTAGAAGTAATAGCTGACGAGATGTTTTCTAATTGCTATAAATTAGAAGAAGTTAATATACCAAATGCTAAGATAATCGGTGAAAAAGCATTTTATTTTACAAGCTCTCTTAATAAAGTTGATTTTAATTTTGTAACAAAAATTAATACAATGGCTTTTTCAAATTCTTCGGTTGAATGGATTAATACGCCGATACTGGATTATTTAGGTTCATATTGTTTTGCAAATTACTCCGAATTCGGTAAAACTTACAATATAAACAATATTTTAAAATCAATTTATGCACCTAAATTAAATGAAATTGATGATTATGCCTTTGCATATACAGGCGGATTAACAGAGCTTGATTTGCCCAATCTTACAACAATCGGTAAAAATGCTTTTTATGAAAGTTCAGTAAATAATTTATATGCACCAAACTTAAAAACGGCAGGCAGTCTGCCGACAGCGGATAATTCTGTTATTGTAACCAAGTCAGATTTTGAAGAATGTACAGAAGTAAATCCAAATCCTACACTGACAATTCAGGGCGAAAAGGGGAGTTACGCTGAAAATTATACCAATAAATATAATCTTGAATTTGTTGACGTTGATGCAAAGGGCGGCTCAATTCGCGTAACAGACGCCGGGCTTCGTTTTGGATTTTCATTTTATGATACGAAAAATAAAAATGTTGAAGAATTCGGTTTTGTTTATTCAGGCATTAACACTGACAATAAATTGCTTACTGTAGATAATGCCGACGGCAAAACAATCTATAATATGTCAGCACCTAACAGAATCAGACACGACGATGGTGTAACAACCTATAATCTTGTATTTACCGATATTTCCGAAAGTGCTTATGATTTTAACATATCTGCGCGTGCATATGTAAAAATTAACGGCAAGTATTTTTATTCCGATATTCTCACTCGTTCGTTTTCACAGGTTGCACAGGCAGTTTTAGCAGATAATGAAATTGATATAAATATAAAAACCGCAGTATATAAATTGTTGTAGGGTGCGGCGTCCTCGACGCATCGAAAAAAATAATGGATCGATATTTCATCGACCCATTATTTTTTATTTCCAACTTAAAATAACTTCGGGGTTTGCGAAAACTTCATCAAGTCTTCTCATAAACGGAACCATATCGCCGTAATCAAGCGACCTGTGGTCGATTGCGATTGTGATAGGAAGAATCTGCCTGATTTCAATCTTATCTTCACCGTTTTTATCGGTAACAACTGTCGGTCTTTTTTGTGTAGCTCCGACTGCAAATGCTGTTGTCTGCGGCGGAATTATTTCAAGCAGAGTGCATTCGCCTTTATGCTCTCTGTAAACTGAACCAAGGTTGCTTATTGTTGTTGTGCCTTGCTCAATATCATATTTGGTAAGACGTTCTGTTTCGGGAATAGCATAATATTCTTTTTTCTTTTTGCCGTGAAGCGTATGTACCTGATGCTTGCCGGGCATTTTTGAACCTATAAGTCGGTTGACTGTCTGTACAACGTGACCGTTTTTCAGTCCTGTAAGTGTATTGGCAAGCGAAACCTCAAACATAACCTCGTTCATATCGGAATTATTTGCACGCCTGATTTTGTCGTTTATATGTGCTGTCATTTCCGATAAATTCTTGTTGCCCATATCATGCATCGTTATTGTCATCATTTCGCCGGTACTGAGAATTGTCGGCATTGAAATGTCAATCGTGTCATGATAGGTGAGAGTGCCTCGAACAAGTCTTTTTTCAAAATGAAGTGTGCAGTTCATTTTAGGTGCAGCCGTAAGTCCCTCACAGATTACCTTCATAATTACAGTATTGATTGTAATCTTTTTTGACTTGTCGGTTACACCTTCGTTTAACTTTTTGCAGTATTTAAGAAATTCGGTAACATCAGCCTCGTAGGTAACAACTCCGTGAGGTATATCCTGCCAACTTTCAGATGTCATATTTGCAACAATTTTTCTTGCAATTCCGAATCTTTCTTTTTTGATTATTGCCATTTTTTTACTCCTTGCTTGTTTTGTCAAAAAAATTATACATCTTTTTACACATTATAGCAATAGTAAAGTTTTAAATTTTTATAAATTAACTTTGAACAAGTCAATAAGTAACCTTAAATCCTTCTTCTGCTTCTGCAACTTTCAGCATTATTGCACATTCAATCCTTTTTCTGTGCAGTTCACAGCCGAATTCATAAACACCGTTCACACTGCCTGTTGTGTGATATGCATTTGCTGCACAGCCGCCGCTGCAATAAAGCTTAGCAAAGCAATCCTTACATTCCTTGTGTGAATAAACATTGCATTCATTGAACTGATTTAAAACCTCTTTGTTTGTAACGCCGTCCCAAATATTGCCGAGCAGAAATTTTTCATCGCCTACAAACTGATGGCACGGATATAAATCACCGTCAGGTGTAACTGCCATATATTCAGTGCCTACGCCGCAGCCCGACACTCTTTTAACAATGCACGGACCTGCGTCAAGGTCTATCATATAATGGTAAAAAGTAAATCCGTTTCCTTTTCTGTATCTTCTCAGCATTTCAGTCGCAAGAATTTCGTACTGTTCTTTAAGAACAGGCAAATCGCTTTCTTTTAAAGCATATGATTCGCTCGGGTCACACACAACAGGCTCGATAGATAATTCTTTGAATCCCATATCTGCCATATGCAATATGTCCTTTGAAAAATCAGTGTTATGGTGAGTATAAGTACCCCTCATATAATAATTTTCATGATTTCTTGCATTTGCAAATTTCTTGAATTTGTCGATAATTAAATCATATGAGCCTTTGCCGTTGCAGGCGGTGCGCAGTCTGTCGTGTGTTTCTTTTCTGCCGTCAAGTGAAAGAACGACATTTCCCATTTCCTTGTTGCAGAAATTTATTACGTCATCATTAACAAGCACACCGTTTGTTGTAAGCGTGAAACGAAAATTTTTGTTGAATTCTTTTTCCTTGCTTCTTCCGTATTCAACAAGTTTTTTGCATACTTCCCAGTTGAGCAGGGGCTCACCGCCGAAAAAGTCAACCTCAAGGTTTTTTCTTGTTCCGCTTTGCTCAATAAGAAAATCAAGAGCTCTTTTACCCGTTTCAAGGCTCATTAAGCCTTTCGGACCGTCATATTCGCCTTTGCCTGCAAAGCAGTATTTGCACGCCAGATTGCAGTCGTGTGCAACGTGCAGGCAGATAGCCTTAACAACGCCCTGCCTTTTTTTGAATTCCTTTGCTGTTGCCTCAAAAGTGTCTTTCGCAAACAGCCTCCCGTCTGCAATTAGCGATTCAATATCATCAAAACAAAGTTCAATATCTTCAGGCGTAACATCTTCTCTCTCTTTGTATTTATCAAGAATAAAAGTTTTAATGCTTTCTTTGCTTTCAGTTTCGTATTTTGTGATTATGTCATAAGCTACTTCATCAACAGAGTGAACACAGCCGCTGTTCTGATCAAGAATAATGTTGTAGCCGTTCATTTTGTATGCGTGTATCATTTTTTCTCCTGACAGTAAAAACGGCACAGTGCAGAGTTTTCTGCACCGCACCGTATGTTTTTAATTGAATTTCAATTATTTTTTAAGCTGTTCGCATTTCTGGTTTGCTACTGAGCAAGATGTTTTGCTTGCAGACTGGCATGATGTCTGACATTCGCCGCATCCGCCTTTTTTTGCAGATTCGCAAAGATTGCGAGAACTTAATGTGTTAATTCTTTTCATTTAAAGCACCTCTATTCACAATTATTTTTATGCTATTATTTTATATGATTAATCGTCTTTTGTCAATATATAGCGGGGCAGTAAATTGCTTTCGCTTATAATATTTATTCTGTTTTCAACAGAAATATTAATATAATTTATGATTTCCTGTGAAATGACTTCGCCTTTAACGATTATCGGTATATCGGGCGGATAGGCAAAAACAGTTTCACCGCTTATCAATTTGACTGAGTTATTAAATTCGGTCATTTTTGCTTTATTTATTTCATGCTGATTGCATTTTTTCAACGGTACAGGTGGTTTGGCGATTGTCTTTGTTTCTGATTTTGTTAATCTGCCGTCGATTTCAGTTAAAGCAAATTTTAACTTTTCAAAAGCAGATTTTTCATCACCGATACTGCTCATCAATATAATATAATTTATGCTTGCCATTTCGCACTCAATATAATATTCGCTTCTTAAAATTTCTGCCAACGCAGCGCCGTTAATATTTGTATATGCAGTCGATATAATTATTTTGCTTATATCGTCTGTTTTGATAAACTGTAAATGTTTTAACTGAGTATCGTAAAAAAAGTTAAGATTATTGCTCAATTCATCAAATAAATCAGGCTGCTTTTTTATGATTTCAACACATTTTGAAACAGAATTCATAAGTACATAACTCGGCGAACTTGTTTGAATAATATCAAGATATTTTTTGATTTTCGGTATATATTTTTTATTATAAACATTAATAACCGCCGTCTGTGTAAGTGCAGGCAGAGTTTTGTGCAGACTTGAAATTACAATATCTGCCTTTGGATATTCGGGAAAATCCGAAAAACCAAAATGAGCGCCATGAGCCGCGTCAATAATCAGCGGAACAGGGGAGTTTATATTACTTGTATATCCTTCATATGTCGGACTTGTGATAATAACTGCCGCAGTATTATTGTCAGCCTGCAATGCAGAATCAATTTCGCTTTGCTTAACATCTTTGTAAAAACCGTGAATTTCGTTATATTCAGGCTCAATATATATCGGATTAAGTTCATTAAGAAAACAGGCGTTATAAACGCTCTGATGGCAGTTTCTTGCCATTATAACAGTGTCATTTTTATTAGTTACAGCAAGAATTGATGCGAGAATACCGACTGTACTGCCGTTAATGAGCAGAAAAGATTTTTCGCTCTTATAAATTTCTGACAGTTTATTTTCAATTTGTAAAATTGACCGGGCAGGGGAGTGCAGATTATCAAATCCGTCAATTTCGGTAATGTCAATTTCACTGCCGATTATGCCGAATTTCTGATTGCGTTTGTGCCCGGGCATATGAAAAGGGTATCTGCTGAGTTTTTCCAAGTCATTGTGTAACATATTCTTTTTCCTTAACATAAAAATTGAAAGCTGGCAGGATAATCAGCCCGAAAATTATCGGCACTGCCTCAATGAGCGCAGTTTCCTGAAATATAATCAGCATAATTAAATCAATAATTAAAACACTTCCGATTATAATTGATAATGCCTTATAAATATTGCTCTTTTTGAATTGATATAAAAATAATATGAATACCAAAAATCCCGTAATTGCTGAAAATATAAGCGAACCCGTACAGTGCAGATAGTATTGTGTGCGAATTGAATAATCAAAATCGCAGGTAATTGTCAGCATCATACCCAATCCTGAGGCGGCAGAAAGAATATAGTAAAACATATTTGCTTTGTTGATTTTTTTCAATCCGTAAATAATGCCGCAGTGCAGTGCTGTGTATGTAACAATGCCCCATATTGCAAATAAAATCGGGTGTTTTAGTCCTGTTTTTGAAAGTGCACCGCTGTTTTCGGTAAGACTGCCGTAATGCATAAGCCATACTGTAAGTAAAACAGCAGTAATTGATAATACTGTATATATAATCTTTTTCATAATTAAAGTTTTAACATTTAATAAAGTGCATTAATTGAATGACGCAAGGAAAAACCTTGCGCCATTTTCAGTGCTAAAAACGAGCGGAATGCATTTTATACCTGTTCTCTGTTTACGATGTTAATTTGATTTGAATATACTGTTTTAAGATTGCCTTCTGCATCATAATAGGTTACATAACCCCTGACTGCCCAGTTATATGTTGAAGAGAGGTTTTTCAAGTTTACAATATAGGCTTCTTCCGCTTCTTCTGTGTTAAATCTGCTGACAACCATTTTGTTATTGATTAGTAATTCAAATTTTGACGGGTCAAATTCACTCGGTTCTTTATAATAGAATGCTATTGCAACGGATTCAAGTTTGCAGCTTTCGGGTATTCCTGCTGCCATAACAAATGAACCGACATTTGAATTTTCATCAAGTTTATAATATAAATCAAGTGAAGGAGCATCACCGTTTGGTGACGGCGGAGTCGGCAGTGAAGTATCATCTTCATCATATTCTGGAATTAATGATACATCCTCTCCTGCACGAAGTCTTGCAAGCACATCGTCGTTATTATAAACCCATCTGCCGTTACTGTATCCGTATTTATACGGAACATTCGGCAATAAACCATCAATACTTGTAATGATGTTCCATTCGTCAACAGTCTTTGTAACTGTAGACTGAACCCAATTACTGTATGTTGTAAATATCAGTGTAGCAGATTGTTCTTTAATAATAACTGCTTTTAAAATTGTATTTGCAGTAAGTTTGAATGTATAGTCGGCACTTTTGCTGAAATAACGATTATTGATAACATCATACCAGCCAATAAATTCATATCCTTCATTTGCTGATGCAGACAGTGCTATTTCTGTTCCGAATTCTAACGAATGATTATTGTTGCTGTTTGTTTCATCGTTGTACGATACTGTAAAAGTGCCGTTAGGAGCAGATATATCAAAGTTCAGATAAGCCTTCAAATTATAAATTGCTTCAAGAATTTCTGTTACTGCATAATCTATTTCCTCCTGTGATTGTGCTGCTTCAAGTAATTCTGAATTTTTATCTGCAATATTTTTCATATTATTGTATGATTTCTCGGAATAATCTTTTGCGTTGAACTCGTTTGTTTTCTCAAGTACGGCTTTCAAGGCATTGAAATCCAATTTTTTATATAATTTTATAAGAACTTTAAATGCAGGGCTTACTGCACTCTCTTTGCCTGTGCCGTCAATTACTTTGAAGGTATATTCAGCATTGGTATCACTGTCAAGAACAAGAATATTTCCATCAAGTTCTTTGAATCCCGTACCGTCATTATAATAATATGTTTCGCCGTTTTTGCAGTTTTCGGCAGACAAAGTGAATGTAACAGGTTTATCTGTAATACTGCCTATTGTTCCTGACGGAATAATCATTATTGCCGGAACTCTGTCTACAGTGTCTAATGATTTATCAATCATAACGCTGTAATTTGGGCTGACATAACTTTCAACACCTGCATTATTGACAGCTTTGAATTTATATACATCGTTGCAGTTTTCTGAAACTGTCAGAGTGTCGCTTTCCAAAGCTATCCATTCTTCGCCGATTGTGTAATAATATTTAACTCCCGAAATAACATTCGGAGAACTGAGTGTAAATATTACATCTTCACTTGTAACAGAACCTATTGTGCCTTGAACTGCAATCTGAAGTACAGGTCGCTCATTTACATTTTCAAAATTTGTTATATCTAATGTTTTTATTGAAATTTTGCCGTTATTTCCGATAACGGTGAAAACATATATGCCGTTTTCGGAAACCTCAAACTCAGTATTATTTGTTATGTCTATGCCGTTGACTAAAACAGATTTAAGACCGGCCTGACCTGTTGTTGTCTGTATATTAATGTTGTATGGATTAGCAGTCGGTGCTGTTACCGACTGACTAAGTGTGATTGTCGGCTCTTCTGCGTCAATCATAACAACATAACTGTCAGACGGATAACTTTCGGTACCTGCATTATTAACAGCTTTGAAGCGGAATGTTGCATTTACACTGTAATTGATTTCAATTTCCTCGCCTGTTGCTATTTCAATCCAGCCATTACCGTTGTCATAATAATATGTTATGCCTGAAAGAGATTCTTCTTCGGTAGATAATCTGAACTTTACGCCGTCGCCGGACCATCTTCCGAATGTACCTTCAAAGTCAACTCTGATAACAGGAGCCTGACGGTCAATCCTTATCTCAATTTCAGATACTGCACTTTCAAGATTTGAATAACTTACTGCCTTGAATTCATATTTATGAATTCCTTCCTGAGTTGCTGTAAAAATATCTGAATCAAGAGAAATCCATTCGCCGCCGTCTATACGGTAACAGTATTCATAAATATCCGAAAATGCCATTGAAGACAACTTAACATTAACATCGCCTGCAACCCATGTTGCCGAAGTATAAGCTTCTCCGCTGTATGTTGCATTCAGTATAACATCTGTCGGATTTTCTTTGTCAATTACATAACCGTCCGAACGCAATACAGCCGATTCGTTTTCTGCCTTATCGGTTGCCCTTGCTTCAACAAATCCTTTAAAATCAGAATCCTGCGTCGGCTTGTCAGATTCGTTATATACTTCCCAGTCGCTGACAGGATTTGCGTTTTCATCAAGAAAACGGTATTCTATTCTGTCAATTCCCGAAACGCCTTTATCCGAGGCGTTAATTGTAATTTCAACCTTTTCGTTGAAAAACATTTTAAATGTTAATTTGTTCAGCAGTCTTGCAATTTCGCCGTTTTCTTTATTTGCAATAGTTATACTGTTAACTGTCGGAGCTTCTTTATCAATATTTTCAACAGTGATTGTCTGTGTTGAAGAAAGACCGTTATTTGCAGTTATTACAACTTCATATATTCCGTTTTCGCTTACCGTAAACTGAGTTGGCGTATCGGTTATGTCTGAATCATTCAGCATAACGGATTTTATACCGGATTCTCCGATTATTAAATTACTGATTAATATATCATAATCTTTATTTGTAACAGCAGTAACACTTTGTTCTAATTTGAATGACGGAGTAATATCGTCACGCTTAACTTCAAATCCCTGAGTAAATTCGCTTTCAATATTGCTGCTGTTTACTGCTTTGAAATAATAAACATCATTTGTGTTTGAATTAATTGTTAAGGAATTTCCGTTAATTTCAACAGGCTGCGGATTGGATTCTGTTTTATAATAGTATTTAATCCCGTCAAGTTGGTGTGTTGAAGAAAGGGTAAATGTTATATCTTTGTCTGTCCAGCCGCCGTTATAAGAATTTGTATCAATCGAAACAACAGGAATACCGTAAATAATTACAGGGAAAGCTGCAGATGCACTTCTTTGTGCGTGAGTATATGTAACCGTAATATTTTGCTCTTCATCAAGAAGTTCGGGATTAAATTCAGATTCATTAACAACGTAATCCGTTACATATTCTGATTCGGCATTGCTGTAATTTGCCTTTACCCGAAGGTCTGAAAGGTTAAGACTTGTTTCACCTTCAAGGTATTTATACTGCGGATTTTCGAGTTCAATACCTGTTAATTCTTTTGAGTGTATTGTAATCGGGAAAACTGTTTTTAAACTTTTTCCTTCTCGTGTAACAGAAACAAGAATATACTGCTCAGTATCAAGCGTATTTTCATTAACTTCGCCGACAGTGTAATCCGTCACAGGAACGGTAAGCTGTTCTTCGGTAAGGCTGTTTGCATATTCTTCGCCGTAATATTCAGCAATATCTTCTCTGTTGTAAGTAAGTTCAATAACCATACCCGTTAAATCCAAATCAACACTGCCTTCAACATAATCAGTTCTTGTCGGTGCAGTAATTCTGATTGATTTTGGTTCAATTTCGACGATATTGATTTCTTTTTCAAGTTCAAGATATGTTGTTAATTTATCTGCAATATATGTATGAATAGTAGTTGTTCCGGCTTGAAGACCGATAACTTTACCTTTTTCAGCGTCATTTCCGCTCGTCGGAGCATCAATCTTAACGAATGAATTCTCCATATTGCCTTTAAAGTTTGTTATTCCCATATTGAGGCTCGGAGTCCACGGTGCAGAGCCATCGTCTGTAACTACACCCCAGAATTGCCTTGTCGGGCTGATTCTTTCGGGTGAATGTATAGCAGAATATTCCATTGGAAAATCTTTGATTACATAATCAAGCCCTATAATCTGACCGCCTGTATATTTATCAAGTCCGGCTTTATTTGTAACCTTAACTGTCACAGTTCTTGAAATACCGCCGATAGAAACAGTAATGTCTGTTGATTGATTGCTCCATGCCCAGCCGCCGCTGCAGTCCAAGCCTTTAACAAGACCGTCCTGCGTTACATATGCAACCTTCGGGTCAGCAACAGACCAAACAGCAGTAGCCAGAATTTCAGGGTCATAATCTTCGGGTACAATATTTGAAATTGAAAGTTGTATTTCATTGCCTTCGGCAACGCTTAATTTACCTGATATGTCGAAACTTTCAATCGCTTTGCCGACTGTTATATCTTTCTGTGTTTCAAAACTTTGATTATTGAATGTTGCTCTTGCAACAATAGTTACCTGACCGCTTATAAGTGCAGTTACATTACCGTTTGAATCTACAGAAATAAAGTTGTCCGATACAGGGTTTCCGTCAGTTGCCCAAAGCGTTTCTCCTGTTAAATGATTAATCAGACCCCATTCACGGTAAAGGGATTTGTTTTCATTAAGCCTTGCCGGAGTAACATTTGATTTATATTCCGTAACACTTCCGACCGGAATTGCATCAGGGCCGGATATTTCAACAGCAGATAGATTACCCGTTACACCTGCACGTGTAACCTTCAAATCAACAGTTTTAGTTACTCCGCCTGCAACAGCGGTAATCTGAGTTGTTTTTGAATATTCAACATACCCGTTACCTCCGTCAAGACCTGTTACAGTACCGTTTTGGTCAATAACAGCAACAGACGGATCTGCTGTTGACCATACAAGGTCACCTGTATATGCGCCCTCCGGAACAACGTTTGCAATAGCAAGCTGGGTAGTTTCGCCTTCTTTTACTGTTGCTTCACCTACAATGTCAAATGATTCAACCGGCAAATCAGTCGGGTCATAAACAGTGAATGTAATATAGCTTGAAAAAGCAAGGTTGCTTGCATCCTGCACCAATATTGATGCAGTACCCGGTGAAGTAAATGTTACAAGACCGTCTGCCGTAACTTCTGCATGCTTTTTTGATTCAAGATCAAATGCATTTTTGCCAACTGACCATTTAACATCGTGATGAAGTCTGACAGGAGTAACAGCCGCAAATAACTGCACTGTTTTTCCTACAGCAACATCGAGCGGAACCACGTTTCTGTTTGTAATATGAACGCCTGTCGGAAGAACGCTTGCAACAATATTCTTTTCAACAACAAATTCAACTGTATCAGATGAAATATCATTGCCGTCGGCGTCTTTTAATGTTGCGGTAATTTTTACATTCATATTGTTTAAAACAGCTTCAAGACTGTTTGCAAGTGCATCGCCCGCAATACCTCTTACGATTGCAACGATAAGCTCATTGTTCATATCATCAAGATCAACGCCCGTGCTTGTCAGAGATTCAAGAATTTTATCTGCCATTGCATCACCGACAATCGGAAGAATGCGGATATTTTCATCAAGCCAAAGATTGATAACGGCTGATTTTGAATAGTCATAACCTGTAACTTTGCCGTTTTCATCAACACCTGCAAGAAGAGGCAGATTGCTTGACCAAACAACATATGCACCGTCAGGCATAGTCTCGGACGTAGTATATTTAAGCTGAACTGTATCATATTCCTTTATCGTTTGGCGTTCGGTGATTTCAACTCCGTTTTCGTCAGTTATATTAATGGTATTTGACGCACCGTAACTGACAATAAAAGCGGGCGTTATCATTGAAATGATAATCAAGAACGCCAGATAAAAGCTTAAAACTTTTTTCCCGTTTTTATTCATAAAAACACTCCTTATTGTAAAAAAATATATTAATGCTTTTGTTGTTTACAATTACGAAAATTTTATCATAAATCAAATGATGCGTCAATATTAAATCAAAACATTATTATAAAAATGGATATTAATGCAAAAAAATAACAGCAAGCCGAAAGACTTGCTGTTTTGTGGAGCGGCTGATGGGAGTCGAACCCACCTGTCAAGCTTGGGAAGCTTGCATTCTACCGATGAACTACAGCCGCATAAACGAATGACGCAAGGAACAGACCTTGCGTCATTTCTGGTGCAGAAGAAGGGACTTGAACCCTCACCGACTCACGCCGATATGAACCTGAATCATACGCGTCTGCCTATTCCGCCACTTCTGCATATTCAATTTTTGTCCTCTAAATTTTACACGGCGAGGACATCCGAGGTGGAGCGATTTGCTTAATCCACATTTTATAATAACAGCAAATGCTGAAATTATCACTTTTCACAGAGGTGGCATTACCTGAATCATACGCGTCTGCCTATTCCGCCACTTCTGCATATTAAATTTTTTGTCCTCTAAATTTTACATGGCGAGGACATCCGAGGTGGAGCGATTTGCTTAATCCACATTTTATAATAACAGC
>CABUAS010000052.1 GCA_902489595.1 uncultured Oscillospiraceae bacterium
TGATTTCACCTTATATTTACAATAAACTTACTAAATAAAAGGAGTATTATGGTTAAACACGCTTATTTGATAATGGCTCATAATCAGTTTGAAATTTTGGAAATATTGGTGAAAATGCTTGATGATGAGCGTAATGATTTATATATACATATTGATTCAAAAGTAAAAAAATTTGATTTTACGTATTTTCAAAATGTGCCAAAGTATTCAAAAATCAGCTTCATTGAAAGAAATTCCGTAACGTGGGGTGATTTTTCTCTGGTGAAATGTGAATTTCTTTTGCTAAAATCAGCAGTCTGTAATTCGAAGCATATTAAATATGATTATTATCATTTTCTTTCGGGTATTGATTTGCCTATAAAAACTAATGATGAAATTTTTGAGTTTTTCAATAAGAATTACGGTAAAGAATTTTTGCATTTTTCAGCAAATGAGCCTCAGCCTGAGTTTGAAAACAGAATAAGGTATTATCATTTTTTCAGAAAAAAGAGAAATGTTGTATTTAAAATATTTGCTCAGATTACTTTAAAAATACAAAAGTATTTTGGCGTAAACAGATTGAAAAATAAAAATATTATTGTTCAAAAGGGTTCTAACTGGGTTAGCATTACGAATGATTTTGCTGAATATGTTGTCAGCAGAGAAGATTTTGTAAAAGAAACGTTTCACCATTGTTATTGCGGCGATGAGATTTTTATGCAGACATTGTTCATAAATTCACCATTCAAGAACAATCTTTATATGCCGAATTGTAATGATAATCAATTGGCTTCAGCGAGGCTTATTGATTGGACAAGAGGTAATCCTTATGTTTTCAAATCATCTGATTTTAATGAAATTGTTTCTTCGCCGGCGATGTTTGCAAGAAAATTCAGTGCTGATGATAAAGAAATAATTTATAAAATCAGAGATTATGTTAAATCAAAACAGATTGAAAGAGGTTAGTTGTGAAAGATATCAATTATAAAATTACTATAATAATTCCTATATATAATGTTGAAAAATATTTAAATGCAACTATAGAAAGTGTTGTTAATCAGACTTATAAAAATCTTGAAATAATTCTTGTTGATGACGGCTCACCGGATAGCTGCCCGAAAATATGTGATGAATGGGCAGAAAAAGACAGCAGAATTAAAGTTTTACATAAAAAAAACGGCGGCGTTTCATCTGCAAGAAATGCAGGACTTGATATTGCAACAGGAGATTATATTGCTTTTGTTGACGGTGATGATTATATTGACCTTGATATGTATGAAATAATGCTCGGTCATATTGTGCAGTACGGTGCAGACGCCGCTTCTTGCGGTATTGTCAGGGAAAATGTAAATAAGCCTAATGAGCCGTGGGGAAGCAATGATGCCGAAATTGAAATTTATAATAATGAAAATCTGCTTAAATTGGTAGGACGTGCATTTGGAATTCTCCCTGTGTCAATATGCAATAAACTGTTTAGCAGAAAGTCTGTTTCGGATATACGTTTTGATACAAGATTTAAATATGCTGAGGATTTACTGTTTAATTATTTTACTGCAAAAAATACTGATAAAATGGTTATTCAGAATGCTTTGCGTTATCATTATGTCAGTCGCAGCGATTCAGCTATGCACTGTGAGTTCGATTCCAGTCGTTTTGATGACCAGAAAGTTATGGATATTATTTTGAATGATGCAAGTGATAATGAAGAAGTGTGCAAATATTGCGTGCAGGGTGATGTTTTAAGAGCATTCAGAACAATTAAAGAAATGATGACGTCTGGTAATGAAACCAATAAATTTAATGAAATAAGAAATCGTATTCTTTCTTATAAATCTGACATATTTAAAAGCGGCCTTTATTCTAAGGCAACTAAATTTAAAACAGTGTTTTTATGGCTTGCACCTGATGTATATAAAAAATTTATAGCTGTATACGGCAGAAATCATTCATAATAATAATATTTTAGTTTTGAACTGATATATTATGTTTCGGAAAGGTTAAGTAAATGAATAATACTAAGCAAAGAAAGTTAGGCGTTGTTCTTTCTTATTCAACGATAGCTTTAAGCATAGTTACAGGTATTTTATACACTCCTATAATGCTTCGTCTTATGGGTAAAAGTGAATATGGTTTATATGGAACAGTGCTTTCTTTTGTGGGGCTGCTTTCACTCCTTGATGCAGGCTTTTCGAGTTCATATATAAAATTTTATTCAAAATATAAAAGTGAAAATAGAGAAGATAAAATTAAATCATTTAATGCGTTGTTTTTTACCGTATTTTTCATAATATCAATTGTTGCTTTAATAATAGGAACATTCTTTTCTTTTAATGCTAATCTTATATTTGATAAAGGTCTGACTGACGAAGAATATTCGAAGGCCGGAATTATGATGTTTCTGCTTACTTTATCGGTATCCTTGGGATTTGCTACAAGCATATTTTCCTGTTATATTTCTGCTCAGGAAAAATTTGTTTTCCTTAAAGGAACAGGACTGCTGAACACTATTCTTACTGTTTGTATTAATTTAATAGTGCTTTATTTCGGTTATGGAGCAGTAGGGCTTATTGTTGTTCAGTTAGTATCTAATGTATTGCTGAAGTCCATATATATATATGTCTGTATAAAAAAGTTGAATTTGAAATTTAGCTTTTCAAATATTGAAAAAGGTCTTTTTAAACAGGTTTTTGCTTTTTCAGGTTTGATTGCGATAAATATGGTCGTTGATAAAGTAAATCAGGGAATTGACAGCGTTCTTTTGGGTCGTTTTTGCGGTACTGCCGCAGTAGCTACGTATTCAGTAGCATCAAATCTTAACGGTAGTTTCACTACTCTCTCTACAGCCATTTCAGGTGTGTTTACTCCGCATATTCATAAGCTTGTTAATTCTTATGCTCCTGATTCTTTTGAGCAGAGAAAAGTGTTGACTCAGTTTTTTGTTAAAGTGGGACGAATTCAGTTTATGCTTCTTTGCTTTGTTGCTTCGGGATTTGTTTTTTTCGGCAGACCGTTTATCAGAATCTGGGCAGGCGAGGGTTATGAACAGTCATACATAATTGCTTTAATTTTGATTATTCCCGGTATTATTCCATTGTCACAAAATGTAGGTATTGAAATTCAAAGAGCATTAAACCGCCATCATTACAGAGCCTATATTTACGGTTCAATGGCAATTTTAAATTTAATTTTAAGCGTCTTTCTTTGTCAGAAATATGAGGGCGTAGGCAGTGCAATAGGAACGGCAATAGCATGCATTCTTGCAAACATTATTATTATGAATATCGTTTATAATAAAAGAATTAACATCAATATTATTGATTACTGGGAAAATGTTTTAAGAACTCTTTTAGGAATGATTATTCCGTTTATTGTTGGCGCATTGATAATGAAATTTGCCGATTTAAACAGTATAGTAAATCTGATTTTGTTTATATTGATTTACAGTGCCGTGTTCGGTGTGTGTGTTTATTTCTTTTCATTCAATGATTATGAAAAATCTTTGGTGAAAAACGTTATTAATAAGTTAAAAAGAAGGTAGACTAATGAGCAGTATATCAACGGTTTTATATAAAGTTTATTCATCATTGATGTGTAATGTCGGATCAAAGAATTACATTTTATTTGAAAGTGCTCCTAATATTTCTGATAATACATTGTACGTTTTTAACGAAATGTTAAAAAGAGGTCTTAATAAAAAATATAAATTTATCTGGGCGTTAAATAACGAGGACGGCAATATCGAAAATCCTTTTGAAGGAGTTAAAAATGTTAAAGTTGTAAGCAGAAGATCGTTTTTATTCAAATATTATTATTCGTATTTTGCAAAGTGCCTTATTTGCTGTAATCATTTTTTGCCTAAAAGAAATAAAAAGCAAAAGGTCGTGTATTTAGCTCACGGTGCTACTGTAAAAGATGTAAGGGGCGACAATTATGAAGTACCCGAATCATATAAAAATGATAAAGGTATAACGCTTTCTGATTTTACCGCAAAGTATGATTCAAAAACGTTGAATGCACCGTCGGATTTTATGCTTCCTCTCGGCTATCCGAGAAATGATATTCTTTTTGAAGAAAAAATTGATTTGGAAAAGCTTTTCGGCATAAAAGCAGACAAATTTATATATTGGCTTCCGACCTTCAGACGTCATAAAAACGATTCAAAAAGAGTGTGCAGCAGTATTTCCATTCCTGTTATACATAATGAAGATAATGCCGTAAGGCTTAATGAGGTAGCAAAAGAAAATAATGTTGCAATTATTGTAAAACCTCATCCTGCACAGGATTTGTCATATATAAAAGAAATGTCATTAAGTAATATTCTGTTTATTGATAATTCTTTTCTTAATAAAAACGGTGTTGAAAATTACAGAGTTCTCGGCAGTTCAGACGCTCTTTTAACCGATTATTCTTCCGTTATGTATGATTATCTTCTTGTAAATAAGCCGATAGGTCTTTGCTGGGAGGATATTGAAGAGTATAAAGAACTTGAAGGATTAATTTTTAATGATGAAGAACTTGAAAGTGTAACACGTGGCTGTTCAAAAATTTATACCTGTGATGATATGTTACAGTTTATTATTGATTTAGCTTCAGATAATGATTATCTGAAACAGCAGAGAGAAGAAACCCGTTCGTTTCTTCATAAATATACAGACGCAAATTCAACTGCAAGAGTTACTGATTATATCGAACATTTACTGAAAAGGGTGTAATTATTTATGAAAGGCATTATTTTGGCAGGGGGCAGCGGAACACGGCTTTATCCGCTTACGCTTGTAACATCAAAGCAGCTGCTGCCGATTTACGATAAGCCTATGATTTATTATCCGCTCAGCACACTGATGCTTGCAGGTATTAATGAAATACTTATCATTTCCACACCGACCGATTTGCCGAATTTTAAGCGTTTGCTCGGTGACGGCAGCAGGTTTGGAATTAAACTAAGCTATAAGGTTCAGCCGTCACCCGACGGGCTTGCACAGGCGTTTATTTTAGGTGAAGATTTTATCGGCGATGATTGCTGCGCAATGGTTCTCGGCGATAATGTTTTTTACGGTGCAGGGCTTGGCAAATTGCTTGAGCAGGCAAAAAACAACGCCGAAATAAACGGCAGGTCAACTGTTTTCGGCTGTCATGTTGATGATCCCGAGCGGTTCGGAATTGTTGAATTTGATAAAAACGGCAAAGTTCTTTCTCTCGAAGAAAAGCCTGAAAATCCTAAGTCTTCATGGGCGGTTACGGGTCTTTACTTTTATGATAATAAGTGTGCAGAATATGCAAAAAATCTTAAACCGTCTGCAAGGGGAGAACTTGAAATTACCGATTTGAATAAAATTTATCTTGAAAACGGACTGCTTGATGTTAAACTGCTCGGCAGAGGCTTTTCATGGCTTGATACAGGCACTATGGACAGCCTGATTGAGGCAGGCACATTTGTTAAAACAATTCAAAAGCAAAACGGCGTGTGTATTTCAGCACCCGAAGAAATCGCTTACCGAAAAGGCTGGACAGATAAAAAGCAACTCAAACTTTCTGCTGAAAAATACGGCAAATCATCATACGGTCAGTATCTTAAAATGATTGCCGAAAACGATTTTCTGGAGGGCATTGTATGACTATTATTGTTACCGGCGGAGCAGGGTTTATTGGTTCTAACTTTGTGTTTTATGAACTTAAAAATCACCCTGACGACAGAATTATCTGCCTTGATAAGCTTACATATGCAGGCAATCTGTCAACTCTCAAGCCTGTTATGAATAACAAAAATTTTCGTTTTGTTAAAGCTGATATTGCCGACAGAGATGCCGTTTTTTCACTTTTTGAAGATGAAAAGCCTGATATTGTTGTAAATTTTGCCGCAGAGTCACATGTTGACAGGTCTATCGACAACCCCGAAATATTTCTTAAAACCAACATTCTCGGCACACAGGTGCTTATGGATGCCTGCCGCAAGTACGGCATAAAGCGTTATCATCAGGTGTCTACCGATGAAGTTTACGGCGATTTGCCGCTTGACAGAACGGATTTGTTCTTTACCGAAGATACTCCGATTCACACATCGTCACCTTATTCTGCGTCAAAAGCAAGCGCTGATTTGCTCGTTCTTGCTTATTACAGAACTTATAAACTGCCCGTTACAATAACAAGGTGCTCAAATAATTACGGCCCGTATCATTTTCCCGAAAAACTGATACCGCTTGTTATAAGCCGTTCCCTTGCCGATGAAACCATTCCTGTTTACGGCAAAGGTGAAAATGTGCGTGACTGGCTTTATGTTGAAGACCATTGCTCTGCAATCGACCTTGTTATAAGGCAGGGCAGGGCAGGCGAGGTTTATAATATCGGCGGTCATAATGAAAAAACAAATCTTGAGGTTGTAAAATCCATTCTTCAATATCTCGGCAAGCCCGAAAGTCTGATTAATTATGTAACAGACCGCCCGGGGCATGATATGCGCTACGCTATTGACCCTGCAAAAATTCATTCTGAACTCGGCTGGCTTCCTGCCACAAAGTTTGAGGACGGAATAAAGAAAACTATTGATTGGTATCTTGATAATAAAGACTGGTGGCAGAACATTATTTCCGGTGAATATCGGAATTATTTTGATACTATGTACGGCGAAAGGCTTGGTTAATTTGAAAGTTCTTGTTACAGGTGCAAAAGGTCAGCTTGGCTCTGATGTGATGAACGAGCTTATAAAGCGCGGTCATACTGCAATCGGTGCAGATATTACCGATTTTGATATTACCAATGCTGAAATGACTGACGTATTTGTTAATTCACTGCGCCCCGATGCAGTAATTCATTGTGCGGCGTGGACGGCTGTTGACCTTGCTGAAACCGAGGCGGAAAAATGCACTCTCGTAAATAAAACAGGCACAGAAAATATGGTGAATGCCTGCAAAAAAATCGGTTCAAAGCTTCTTTATCTTTCAACCGATTATGTTTTTGACGGTGAGGGCACAGAACCGTGGAAACCTTATGATAACCGATGCCCTCTTAATGTTTACGGCAAAACGAAGTATGAGGGCGAATTGGCTGTCGAAAAATACGAAAAGCATTTTATAGTTCGCATCGCGTGGGTGTTTGGCAAAAACGGAAAAAATTTTATAAAAACTGTGTTGAAACTTGCAAAAAGTTATGATACACTTAACTTTGTCAATGACCAGATAGGCACTCCGACATATACTTATGATTTGGCACGTCTGCTTGTTGATATGATTGAAACAGAAAAATACGGCATATACCACGCTACAAATGAGGGCGGATATATCAGTTGGTACGATTTTGTGCTTGAAATTTTAAAACAGGCAAAAATTGACGGCAAAACAGTAAATCCCGTTACTTCAGAGCAGTTTAAGTCTCCTGCCAAAAGGCCGTTCAACAGCAGGCTTGACAAAAGTTTGCTTACTGAAAACGGCTTTGCGCCTCTGCCTGACTGGAAAGATGCCGTGCACAGATATTTAATTGAAATCGGTGAGATAAATGCAGATTAAGGTTGAAAAAAATGTCGGGGGAATTGAGGGGCTTTGCGTGATAATCCCGGCCGTTCACGGCGATTCCCGAGGTTATTTTATGGAAACCTATAATGAAAACGATATGAAAGAGGCAGGACTTGATATAAAATTTGTTCAGGATAATCAGTCAGCCTCAACAAAAGGTGTGCTCAGGGGACTGCACCGCCAGAAAAATTTTCCGCAGACTAAACTTGTGCGCTGTATAATCGGCTCTGTTTATGATGTTGCAGTCGATTTAAGGCAGGACAGTAAAACTTACGGCAAGTGGTACGGCGTTGAGCTGACAGCCGAAAATAAAAAGCAGTTTTTAATTCCGAAAGGGTTTGCCCACGGCTTTCTTGTGCTTTCGGATTACGCAGAGTTCTGCTATAAATGTGATGACTTTTTTCATCCCGATGATGAGGCAGGTATACCGTATAATGACCCTGCAATCGGTGTTGACTGGCATATTCCTGAAAATCTGCAGATTAAACTCAGTGAAAAAGACAAAAACTGGCAGCCACTTTAATTTATAATGTAATTATAATTTCCGTAGGATGGGGTGTCCTCACCCAGCCGTTATTTCGGAAAGAGTTTTAATATATAAAACAAACTATACGGGAGCAAAATCATATGACAAACTTAAAAAAAACAATTTCGATTTTATTATCAGTTTCAATAATAATGAGCATTTTTGCCTTTTCCGATATTAACGCTTTCGCTGATGAAAATGATTTTAAATACTCTGTTATAAACGGCAGCGCCGTAATTAACGGCTATACAGGCAATGCAAAAAGTCTTGATATTCCCGAAAAACTCGGCGGTTTCACCGTAACAAAAGTTGACGCTAATACTTTCTTTTATGCAAAAGAACTTGAAAACGTTAATTTTCCGGGCACAGTTACAAATATTTCACCGTCTGTATTTCAGGGTTATGTAAATATTAAAGAAATTTCCGTTGATGATTCAAATAAAAATTATTCATCAAAAGACGGTGCTTTGTTCAATAAAAGTCAAAGTGAACTTATAATTTATCCAAAGGGTAATGAAAGAACTTCCTACACTATTCCCGAAACTGTTGAAACAATCTGTTCTTTCGCTTTTTACGGCGCTGAAAATTTAAGCGGAATTGTAATTCCGAACAGCGTTAAAACTATTGAATATTATGCTTTTGAGTCCTGCACTTCTATAACCGAAATTACACTTCCTGCAAGTGTTTCTTCAATCGGTGATCTTGCATTTTACCGCTGTTATTCTCTTGAAAATATTATGGTAAATGAGGCTAATAAAGTTTATTCATCTGAAAATGGCGTGCTTTTTAATAAGGCAAAAACAAATTTGATTTCGTATCCGTCTGCAAACGTAAGTATATCGTATGCTGTACCCGAAACAGTTGAAAATATCAGCGCGTTTGCGTTTGATTCTGCAAAAAATCTTTTAGCCGTAACATTGCCTGAAAAACTTGAAGCAGTAGGCTCAAACGCCTTTAAAAACTGTACTTCTCTGTCAGATATTACAGTGCCCGAAAGTGTTAAAAATGTCGATTCAGGAGCTTTTCACGGATGCACTGCTCTTGTTTCTGTAAAACTGCCGTCATCGCTTTCAAGGATTAACGACGATACTTTTTATAACTGCATAAATCTTAACGGCATAACAATTCCGTCAACCGTAAAATATATCGGCAGACACGCTTTTGAAAACTGTCAGGCTCTTACCGAAGTCGTTATCCCGAGCGGTGTAACAGAAATCGGTGCGTCTGCATTTAATAACTGTATTAATCTTGCCGATATTTCATTTCCTATGTCGGTAATATCAATCGGTAATTCTGCGTTTAATAACTGTGCGGCAAATGCATCCGTGAAATATGCAGGAAGTAAAACTGACTGGCAGAAAATTAGAATAGGTGCAGATAATACAGCTTTCAACACAAATATGCGTTTCGGAAAACTTCACTTCACCGATTTGAAAGGCTATGAGGTTTATAACGATTATGTAGAATATACATCGCTTTATAATGAATATATCACAGGCACAAATCCTCCCGAACGCACTCTGTTTTCGCCCGAGGGTTACGTTACAAGAGCAATGTTTGTAACTATTCTTTACAGAATGGCAGGCGAACCGTATAATAACGGCAAAAATCCTCATAAAAGAACGCCGTTTACCGATATAAGTAATACAAGTGTTTATTATTATAATGCCGCTTGCTGGGCGCTTGATAACGATATTACAAATCAGAAAACTTTCAAACCCAATCAGTATGTTTCGCGTGAGCAGACTGCAACATTTCTTTTCAGATATGCAAAGGAAAATAATATGATTGAAAATGATGATTATAAATCTGTTAAACTCAGTCAGTTCCCCGACTACAGAAAAATCAACAGTTGGTCATACGAGGCAATGCAGTGGGCAAATTATAACGCAATGATAACAGGCACACAGCAGGGCTATGCAAATCCGCAGGGCTTTACAAAGCGTATTCACGCATCAAAAATCCTTTACGGCTTCGGAAAAGCCTGCACTATTGGCAATTTTGAATAAAACTAAAATTGTAGGGGAGGGTCTTTGTGCCCTCCCGATAAAATTATCATTATTTGAGAGAGTCATTGTATTCTCTCTTTTTTGTAACCTTTTTGTAAAGTCAAATTTTATTGAATTATGTAATTTTATGTGGTATTGTATAATAGAAAAATTAGAAAGGATTTTTTGTTATGGAAAGAAAAGTTGTTATTATGGATCATCCGCTCATTCAGCACAAGCTCTCCATTCTTCGTGATGTTGAAACAAGCACAAAAGAATTTAGAGACCTTGTTAACGAAATAGCGATGCTGATGGTTTATGACGCTACGAGAGATTTGCCGCTTGAGGATAAGGAAGTTACTACTCCGTGCGGTGTAGCGCACTGCAAGGAAATTGCAGGTAGAAAACTTGCATTTGTTCCCATTCTCCGTGCAGGTCTCGGTATGGTAGAGGGTGCACTTGAACTCGTGCCTTCTGCAAGAGTCGGTCACATCGGTCTTTACAGAGATGAAAAAACTCTTCAGCCTGTAGAGTATTACTGTAAACTGCCTAAGGATATTGAGGAGAGAGATGTTTTTGTTGTAGACCCAATGCTTGCAACAGGCGGCTCTGCCATTGATGCAATCGGTCAGATTAAACTGCGCAAACCACGTTCAATCAAATTTCTCTGCATTATTGCTGCTCCTGAAGGTCTTGAGGCTCTTAAAAAAGCACATCCCGATGTAGATATTTTTGCCGCCGGTCTTGACGATCATCTTAATGAGAACGGCTATATTGTCCCCGGCCTCGGTGATGCAGGCGACAGAATTTTCGGCACAAAATAAATAGTCCATAATAAATCATTTTATCGGAGGATAAAAATATGTCTAAAAAAATCAAAGTGGGTCAGGACGGCATATATGATGCCCGTCAGCTCGGCACACCGAGAATGGTTGTTCTCGGCTTTCAGCATATGTTTGCCATGTTCGGCGCAACCGTAACAGTTCCGCTTCTTACCGGACTTGATATTTCAACAACACTTCTTTTTGCAGGTCTCGGAACACTTCTGTTCCACTGCCTTACAAAATTTAAAGTTCCTGCATTCCTCGGTTCATCGTTCGCATTTCTCGGTGGTTATGCTGCTATTGCACCGATGGCGGAAGACGGCACGCCGAATAAAGAAATGCTGCCGTATGCCTGCCTCGGCGTGGCGTGTGCAGGTCTTGTTTATCTTGTTGTTTCGGCGCTTGTTAAGTTCGTTGGTGTAAACAAGGTAATGAAACTTTTCCCGCCTGTAGTAACAGGCCCGATTATTATTGCAATCGGTCTCGGCCTTGCACCGTCCGCAGTTAATAACTGCTCATCAAACTGGTGGCTTGCAATAATTGCCCTTTTGCTTGTAATATTCTTCAATATTTTCGGTAAGGGTATGATTAAAATTATTCCTATTCTTCTCGGAATTATAGGCACGTATATTGTAGCAATTCTTGTCGGCAATGTCGGCGGAGTTGAAAGCTTTGCTATCGACTTTACAGGCGTTAAAGAGGCTGCTTGGATCGGCTTCCCGATTGAATGGAGTTCGACTGTATTCGGCGGCGTTCACGACGGCTCAAAGGCGCTTTCTGCAATTATCGCAATTATGCCGATTGCTATTGCAACTATGATGGAGCATATTGGCGATGTTTCAGCTATTTCCGCTACCTGCGGCAAAAATTATATCTCAGACCCCGGTCTTCACAGAACACTTTTAGGCGACGGACTTGCAACAACAATGGCTTCGCTGTTCGGCGGTCCTGCAAATACAACTTACGGAGAAAATACAGGCGTTCTTGCTCTTTCAAAGGTATATGACCCACGTGTAATCAGAATTGCCGCATATTTTGCAATGCTGTTCTCGTTCTGCCCGAAATTTGCCGCAATTATTGAATCTATTCCCGGCTCGGTAGTTGGCGGTATCTCATTCGTTCTTTACGGTATGATTTCAGCAATCGGTGTTCGTAATATTGTTGAAGCAAAGGTTGATTTCTCAAAAGCCAGAAACACAATTATTGCCGCTGTTATTCTTGTAGTTGCACTCGGTCTCAGCAACGGTATCACATTCACTGTCGGCGGCAATACAATTACTTTAACAGCACTTGCAGTTGCATCAATCGTTGGTATCATTCTTAATATCATTTTCCCTGAAAAGGATTTTAATCCCGAAACTGCATTTCAGTCGGCAACAGTGTCAAAGCAGATAAATACCGAAAAAGAATAATTTTTAAGTATTTTGTTTGAATAAATTTTAATA
>CABUAS010000053.1 GCA_902489595.1 uncultured Oscillospiraceae bacterium
TATAAAGCAAAATTGCAACAGTTAATTGGAAGTTTTTGAAAAATTAATTAAAAACGGGAGAGTACAGAGGCTCTCCCCTACAAATCAAGACAAATCCATTCCATAATAATCTACATCAATAACTGTTCCGTCAGGATAAATTTCCTGCGCTGATTTTATAAATCTGTCAAAACCTAAATGCTTATATTTTTTCAGGTTGTCAATTTTAGCAGGTTCTACACCTAAAGTAACTTTTTTATATCCCCTGCTTTTCAAATCATCAATCATAAATTGAAAAAGTTTTGAAAAATAGCCTTTACCTCGGTACCGCTTATCTGTACTGAAATTACACAAATAAACTATTTTATCGTCAACCAGTTCATGGCTGTTTTGAATAATATTTTCATCAAACATAGCGGTGGTTTCACATATAATTTTATTATTTAATTTACCATAGTATTTGACAGACTGACCGTTTTTTATCTGTTCAACCGCATCATTCTTCAGTTTCTCTAAAACAGTTTTTCTTCGTTTTTGTCTTCTTATTTCATAATTCCACTTGCGTTCCACTTCATCAATGGAGGCAATTTTGCATATGTATTCTTTCATATTTTTCCTGTTCTGATAAACTCAATCAATTTTTCGACATCATCAAAATGGTCATAATCTCCGATTATGCCGTCACGATGATATACTATTCCGTTTTTTTCATTTCTTTCAAGGCAATTAAGCAGTTCTTCCTCGCCATATCTTTTAACAAAAAGTGTAAAAGCATATGGTTTAATTTTGCAAAGCAAACCTTTTCTGCACATTTCACTGCAATCATAACAATGGATGATATTTTTTGATATAGAACATTTTCTGTTTTCGCACCACTCTTTATCAGGGCAATCGCCTGAATTACACCCGCTGCATTTATCATTTTCAGAGCACAGGCAGCAAGCAAGTCCGCACCGTGCAATACCCAATTCTCTTTTCATAATCTGCACCCCTTATTCATCATTCTAATTATAACACCGAAACAAATTTAAAACAACACAATTCGATAATATAAAAAATGCACAGACCGATTTGCGATTATCGCATAAAAATCAATCTGTGCAATTAAACTATTTTGCTATTTTACTTTGAACCTTTTCGGGTAAATCATCATAGTTTACCTCTTCCCATGCATGAACACCGAAAGACCTTACCTGAAGTCTCAGGTAGGCACCTTCTTTGAGCTGCCTTGAAGTTTTAAAGCTCAGTTTTTTCCTGCTGCCCTTATCTGAATTCAGGGTATATTCATAATTCATATCGCTGTCGGCAGACAACTCTTTAACCGAGGAATTATCAACCTGAACATAATAAAAATCCTCATAATTCTGCATATCAAACAAGCCTCCGACGACACCGCCGATAAGAAGTACTACAGCAGACAAATTGAAAGCAACTGTTTCATTACGAGCACCCTCCTTTCCGAACAGGCAATAAACCAAATCCGCCCACTGCCTTAATATATATTAATTATATCAGGCAGTCCGGAGGGCTTCCATTTCATTATCTTACATTTTAACAGTTAATACTTACAATTATGTAAGAAGTTTGTTAACGTTTTCGGGTCGTCGAGGACGCCGACCCCTACAAAGTATCAATAACATTACTACAGCGAATGTATGGGGAGGGTCTATGTGCCCTCCTGCCATTGAGGATTATAATAAGTTTTCGGCGGGGTGAAGACACCCCGCCCTACGATACAAAAAAAGAACCCGAGGGTATCGGGTTCTTAAAATCGTATGATTAAAGGGCAGCCTTTGCCTGCTCAACAAGTGCTGCAAACATTTCAGGGTCTGCAACAGCAATTTCTGAAAGCATTTTTCTGTTAAGATCAACGCCTGCCTTTTTAAGACCGTTCATAAATGTTGAATAGTTCATTCCGTTCATCTTACAAGCAGCAGAGATACGTGTAATCCACATTCTGCGGAAATCTCTCTTCTTCTGCTTTCTGCCGATATATGCATACTGACCGCTCTTCATAACTGCCTGCTTAGCAGTTTTGAAAAGGCGGTGCTTACTGCCGTAATAACCCTTAGCAGCCTTTAATACTTTTTTTCTTCTTTTGCGAGTTGCCATAGCGCCTTTAATTCTTGCCATAACTTAAATACCTCCGATAAATAGTTAATATTCTTCTAAAAATTCTTCTTATTTGTAAGGAACAAGTCTCTTCATCTGCTTCTGGTTTGTAACATCACCGACTGCAGTTTTACGAAGATTTCTCTTACGCTTTGTTGATTTTTTTGTAAGAATGTGTGAGGTATAAGCATGTGCACGCTTTACCTTGCCGCTCTTTGTTGTTTTGAAACGCTTTTTAGCGCCGCTGTGTGTTTTAATCTTTGGCATAATTTATTCCTCCAATATAAAATTACTTTCCCTGTTTTGAAGAAAGGAACATAAGAATCTGCCTTCCCTCAAGCTTAGGTGCTTTATCAATATTAATATCCTCGCCGAGTGCCTCTGCAAATCTTTGCATATTGGCAACGCCCAAATCGGAATGTGCCATTTCTCTGCCTCGAAGACGGATAGAAACCTTTAATTTATCCCCTTTGGAAAGGAATTTGCCTGCCTGATTAACCTTTGTATTGAAATCACCGACATCAATGTTAAGCGAAAGGCGGATTTCCTTAGTATCAACAGTTTTCTGTTTCTTACGGTTTTCCTTTTCACGCTTAGCCTGCTCATAACGGAACTTGCTGTAATCCATAATCTTGGCAACAGGCGGATTAGCCTGAGGAGCGATTTTAACTAAATCCTGTCCTCTTTTCTCGGCCTCGCTAAGTGCTTCTTTAGCGCTCATAATACCGAGCTGTTCACCTGAAGCGGTGATTACTCTGAGTTCCTTGTCTCTGATTTCACGATTAAGCTGTGGGGCTGACTTGCTGATAAAAAACACCTCTTTAAAAATTTAAAAGTGCGAACACAAAATGCCCGCACTTAACCAATAATTCAAACCGAAATATTGCCCTTTTCACTTAAGTTTAAGGGGAGAACGGGTGTGTTCTTCTTTGTTGTGCAAATATATTAACACAAAATCGGTTTGCTGTCAACAGTTTTTTATTTTAATTATAATGTGTTGCCGAATTAACAAATCAATGATAAAATCGACCCCTACTTTTTATAGAGAACATGTGAGAACCTTATACCGTTTTCCTCGTGTTCGCCAAGAACTTCACGGCTGTAATCAGCCTTATTGAATGTTGGAAAATACGTATCGGCATCGGCACATTCAGCCTCAACCTCTGTTAAATAAAGGCTGTCTGCCATATCAATAAACTGCTGATAAATTTTTCCGCCGCCGATAACAAAAACATTATCATTTTTGCAGAGTTCCAGCGCATCATCAATACTGTGGCACACCTCTGCGCCCTCGGCAATATAATTTTTGTCACTTGTAATAACTATATTGCGCCTTTTAGGCAATGCCTTCGGCAAGGATTCAAAGGTTTTTCTGCCCATAAGAACAGTCGAGCCTGTTGTGGTTTCTCTGAAAAAAACCATATCCTTATGAAAATGCCAGATTAAATCATTATTCCTGCCGAGTTCGTAATTTCTGCCGACTGCGGCAATAATTGATATATTCATCATTTCACCTCACTGCGATATAGGAAAACTGATTTTACCGAGATGCTTATAGTCAATCAGTTTAACATCCTTGCAGTCACGGCTGTTGTCAAATTTAAAGAAATCGTCAACCTCAGGATTAAGCCACAGTTTCGGTGCAGGCAAATCGCCCTGCTCGTCCATTCTTCTGATCTGCTCTTTAATGCCGTCTATCTGATTAACATAAATGTGAGCATCTTTTATACTCCAGTCAATCGTTCCGGGTTTAAGATTGCAAACCTGTGCAAGCATTGAAAGCAAAACGGCATACTGCGTAACGTTGAACGGCAGACCGAGAGGCACATCGCAGCTGCGCTGATGCACCCAGCAGTTCAGTTTACCGTCTGTAATATCCCACTCACTGCTCCATACACAACTCGGAAGAACAGCAGTATCAAGATAATCATCCTGCCACAGGGTCATAAGCATACGCCTGTCCTCAGGGTGATTTTTAAGTTTATCAATCAACTTCTGAGTCATCTGAAATTTGTTTACAATGTAGCCGTAAGCCGTGCCGATTGTGTGAGCAAATTCTTTACCGAAATTCTTGTGAACCTCTGTTTTAACAAGATTTCCGTTTTCATCGGGCAGCAGCTGAGTAGCATTCCATATGCCGTTTTCGTCAATCTCCCACTCATTCCAGATTTTAACATCACGCTCCTGCAACCAGCGCACATCATTAGACTGTGCCTGATAAATCCACAGCATTTCAAGAATTGCCTGCCTGATAAACAACTGCTTTGTAGTTAAAATCGGAAATTCCTGCTCCAAATCAAAATGAAAATGATGTGACGGCACTTTAATCGTGTTCACGCCTGTTCGGTTTACAACCTCTGTACCCTCACTTAAAATCCGCCTGCATAAATCGAGGTAGTCTTTATCCCATTTAGACATAGTAACAACGTCCTTTCTGCGGGTCGTCGATGACGCCGACCCCTACAGTAATTATAAAATACATTATATCAATTATTAAACATTATTGCAACAACAAAAACGAGCGAATATTATCCGCAATATCCGCCCAAACCAATACGTTAATTTTTATTTCCAAGGGAACTGCTTTTTCTGGCGTTCAAATTCTTCGCCTGTTGCGGCGAAGTGGAATTCACCCTGCAAATCGGAGAAGAAGAAAATGTAATCGGTATCGGGGTGATTAACAACCGCATTTATAATATCCATACCGCAGTTTGTTATAGGACCTGACGGAAGCGCAGGGCATCTGTAAGTATAATATGAATCATAACATTCTCTTGAAAAGCCGTAATCAAGCAGTTTTTTAGCGTAGAAATAAGTTACATCACACTGCAATTTACTGCCTTTTTCAAGCCTGTTTACAAGTACAGATGCGATATTTTCGGCACTGTCGGGTGTCAGCGCCTCCTCCTGAACGATTGAGCAAAGCGTTATAAACTCATAAAGGCTCATATTATTCTTTTTGCAGTAATCACGCATAGCGTCGCTGTATCTTACATCAAAAGCGTCAAGCATTTCATCAACAATTTCATTTGCAGGCGTATTTTCGCCGAAATCATACGTTGCAGGGAACAGAAATCCCTCTAAAATAAAGCCGATATTCTTATTATCTTTCGGGAAATCGGCAAGCCACTCGTAATCATAGCCGTCTGTCGTTGAAACTGCCTTATAAAAATCATCGGCGGAGCAGATATTGTTTTCCTGCAACGTTTTTGCAATATCAAAAACGTTGTAGCCCTCGGGAATACAAACAGAAACCGTTTTGTGGCTGATATCGGGATTCTGCAGTTTCTGTGCAAGTTCCTCGTAACTCATTAACGAATTCAGATTATATTCACCATTAATATAGACAAAATCAGGGTAATGCTTTGACATCCAGTTTGCCCACAGAGAATCATCAATAACAATGCCGTTATTTGCAAGATCCTGTGCAATTTCATACTGAAAATCATCAGGCTCAATAATAAGCGTATACTCCTTAGCCTCACCCTTTTCAGTGCCGTTGATATCGGCGGAAATTTTTGAATAAACATAAAATCCGCCGACTGCGATTGCAGCGATTATAATTACTGCGATTAAAATTTTTATCCCTTTTTTCATTATGATTAAACCTCGTGTACTTTAAGCATATTTGTTGTTCCGCTCTGACCGAGAGGAATACCTGCCGTGATTACAACGATATCTCCTTTTTTTATTGCGCCCGACTGTAATGCAACTTCAACAGCGTGGTCGAAAAGCTCGTCGGTATTTGATTTTTCTTCGCACATAACGGGAAGAACGCCCCAAGAAAGATTATTCTGCCTGCGCACCTTTTCGCTTGTGGTTGCGGAAATTATGGTGCACATCGGTCTGAACTTTGAAATCTGCCTTGCAGTTGTGCCGCTTTTTGTAACGGTGATGATTGCTTTTGCATTCAGATCGTGAGCTGTCGTAACTGTTGCGTGAGAGATAGCCGATGTAATATCGCCGTATCTGTGTTGATGGGCAGACTGCTCAAAACGCTCAACATAGCTTATATCCTGCTCGGTCGTTTTTGCAATCGTTGCCATTGTTGCAACAGCCTCAACGGGGTGCTTGCCCATTGCAGTTTCACCCGAAAGCATAATTGCCGACGTACCGTCATAAATCGCATTGGCAACATCTGTAATTTCTGCTCTTGTAGGGCGTGGATTATTCACCATGGATTCAAGCATCTGCGTAGCAGTAACAACGATTTTGCCTGCCTCAAACACCTTCTGAATAATCATTTTCTGCAGTGCAGGAATCTGCTCAAACGGGATTTCAACGCCCATATCGCCGCGGGCAACCATAATGCCGTCAGCCTCTTTGATAATGCTGTCGATATGGTCTACACCCTCGTGATTTTCAATTTTAGCGATAATTCTTACATCGTTCCAGCCGAGTGCGTGGCAGAAATCACGAAGAAGAACAATATCGGCAGCCGTTCTGCAAAATGATGCGGCAATGAAATCATAGCCCATTTTTGCGCCGAACTTCAAATCCTGCATATCCTTTTCGGAAAGATACGGCATAGCAAGCGAAACATTGGGCACGTTAACGCCCTTGTGATTTGTTATTCTGCCGCCGTCAACAACAGTGCAGACAATATCATTTTTCACTACCTTATCAACCGTAAGTAAAATAAGTCCGTCATTGATAAGAATGGTAGTGCCGGGTTTTACATCATTTACAAGACCTTTATATGAAATGGAGCATCTTTCCTGCGTGCCGTTAATTTCATCGGCAGTAAGTGTGAATTTATCACCCGTGTTCACAACAATGCCGTTCGGATTTTCAAAAGTACCGAGCCTGATTTCAGGACCCTTTGTATCAAGCAGAGTGGCAACTGGAATACCAAGTTTTTTTCTCACCTCAGCAACATTGGCAAACCACTGCTCCATTTTTTCATAATCGGCGTGTGAAAAATTAAATCTGGCAACGTCCATACCTGCCTTCATTAATTCGCAAAGCGTTTCTTTTTCGCACGAAGCAGGGCCGATTGTGCATATAATTTTAGTTTTTCTTCTGTACTTACTCATAATATTTTTCTCCTAAAAACAAATCATTTGTTTACCGCAAACTTAGAAATTTAAGTACATAAAAATTTACCCATTTTATTATAACAATATTATTTGCAAAAGCAATAGAAAAACGGTTTTGTTTACAAAAAAATGCAAACAAAACCGTTTGTGATTATTTGGAGATTTATACGGGCGGATAATATCCGCCCCTACAATGAACATTATTTGATTTTACGGGAGAGCACGGAGACCCTCCCATACAAAAGTATTAATATTTTTACGATGCGAGGTCGCCGACGAGCATCATATAATCGCCTATCATTGCACCGAATTCGGGTGCGCCCTCCATAATTAACTGCTTATCCTTAGTCATCTGCAGCATATCGCCTGTGCCGAGAAGTATCATAAGTGCGTGCTGAGCCGTGTCAAATTTCATACAGAAAAACGGCTTTGAGCGCTTATATTCTCCCCTGCCTGCACGTGATTTGCCTGCCTTAATTCTGAGATAAGCGGTACACTCGGGGTGATCCTCAACTGCCCACTGATAAACACGGTCGGGGCTTTTTAAAGTCCAGTCGTGAATATCGGGGTGACCCATTTTATTAAGCTGACTGATACCGCTTGAAAGAAGATAAAAATACAGCTTGCACAGAAGAAGGCACAGCTGCTCATCTTCGGGCGGTTCTTTGATACCGAGCAGACTGCTCATTTTAAGAAGAACAGTCATAAACTTCATAAATTTAGAGAAAGACTTGATTTTCATTTTAGGAAGTGAAGTCATTTTGCCTTTAAAAAATTCATTCATTCTTTCCATTGAAGAAAATTCAAGCTCTGCATCAATTCTTTTCTGACCGAAATATTCGCCGAGCTTGCACGACCATTCACCGTTTTCAACGATAAAGTGAACAGCCTCTTTATCCTGTGCATTCACCATGGCGGAAACCTGGTAAACAGCGTCTACGCCGCTGAATTTTTTTGCAATTTCGGGAACATCGGTAGCGATAGTTTTAAGCAGGGGCAATGCGCCTGCCATAAACACCTTATTGGTGTAGCGTGTTACATCACTTGCCATTAAAACACATTCCTTTCATCTTAGAATTCATCATCCCAAGCGTCGTCTGCTTCGAAATCCTGGTGCATAACCTCGGCAATAGCCTCAGCAATACCGTTTGCGTCAATCTTTGCAAGTGACATAAGATCCTCGTGAAGACCGATAGTAGAAAATTCATCCTGATGACCGAGCATTTTGAAGGCACAAGCCTTACCGCTCTTTGCAACTACATCTGCAACAGCAGAACCGAGACCGCCCATAACAGTATGATCTTCAACAGTGATAATTCTTCTTGTGTCCATAATTGCGCTCATAATTGCCTCTTCATCAACAGGCTTGATAGTATGCATATTAAGAACACGGACTTTAATTCCTGCGTCTGCATCTGCCATCTGAGCAGCCTGCATAGCCTGATATACACATGAACCGCAGGCGATAACGGTAATGTCCGTACCCTCGTTCATAACCTTTGCCTTGCCTGCTTCAAAAGTACAGTCCTCAAGATTTTTGTAAATAATCTGGTCAAAGCCACGGTTGATACGGATATAAACAGGTCCGTCAATATCATAAGCGGCTTTAACTGCGTGATAGGTTTCCGCACCGTCGCAAGGGCAGATAACCGTCATATGAGGAAGGCTTCTCATACAAGCCATATCAATAAGACTGTGGTGAGTTGAGCCTGCCTGACCGAATGAAGTACCTGCATGAGTAGCAATAATTTTTACAGGCACATTCTGATAGCAGATATCCGTGTGCACCTGATCAAGTGAACGTGCCGAAGCAAAAATTGCAAAGGTTGATGCAAAAGGCACAAGTCCGTTTTTGGCAAGACCTGCTGCAACGCCGAACATATTCTGCTCTGCAATACCTACATTGAAAAATCTTTCGGGGAATTTTTCACCGAACATACCGATTTTTGTTGATTTAGCAAGATCGGCAGTCAAAGCAACAACATCTTTATGCTCTTCACCAAGTTCACATAATGCTTTTCCGTAATACTCAGCAGTTGAAAGCTGAGTAGTTTCAGTCATAGTATAAGTCATTCCGCTTGCCATTGCTTACGCCTCCTTTTCTGCACGTTCTACACGTTTTGCATAATATTTATCAAGACTTTCATAGCACTTCTTTGTTTTTTCATCGTCAAGTGCGCCGTAATGCCAATGATAATCATCTTCCATAAAGTCAATTCCTGCGCCCTTAAAGGTATCAAGAATAATTGCATACGGCTTTGTACCGCCGTTTTTATGGTTATTTATTGCATTTTCGAGAGCATTATTGAGCTCTTTCATATTCTGACCGTCAACTCTTTCAACCTCAAAGCCGAAAGACTCAAATTTCTTATCGAGCGGCTCAACCTTCATTTCATCATCAACTCTGCCGTCAATCATACACTTATTGTTATCAACAAGCACAACAACGTTTGAAAGCTTGAACTGAGCAGCAGTCTGTGCAGCCTCCCAGTTTGAACCCTCGTTAAGCTCGCCGTCACCTGTCAGAACATAATTCATATAGTCAAGACCCTTAACTCTTCCAGCAAGGGCAAAGCCGCAGGCAAGTGACAAGCCGTGACCGAGCGAACCGCTTGAGCAGTCAACACCTTTGATTTTATTACAGTCGAGGTGCATACCGAAAAGTGAACCTGTAAGGTTGAAATTATGCAGTCCCTCAACATCCATAAAGCCGTAATCACAGATAACCGGACCGTAGCCGACTGCTGCATGACCCTTTGAAAGAACAAACCTGTCTCTGTCCTCCATATCGGGGTTATTAACATCAAGTTTCATAAAACGATGATAAAGAATCGTCATAGCGTCCATAGCGCTCATTGCGCCGCCGATATGACCCGAACCGCCCCAGACAGTAGTCTGAACGGTAAGTCTTCTTAATTCATCAGCCTTTTTTTCAAGGCGAAGCCATTCTTCCTTATCAAACGGCTTGTAATTTGCAGGCATAAAATTTCCTCCTTAATAATTATTTAATTGGGGATAAATCCAGCTCCGGATGATTTGCCTGAACAACGCCGAAAGCATCTTCGGCAATGTCGATTGCAAGCTTAACATCCTCGTCTGTAATTGCTGCGTTAATAAAGTGATTGTGGTGTGACGCAAGGAAAAGTCCTCTTGAAACGCACTCGGCAATCCACTCCTGATGAAGCATAAGGCTGTCATCATTTGCTATTCTCAAATAGAACAGTGCAGGTTCGCCCGAAACTACAAGGTTAAAGCCGTGCTCCTTACCTGCGGCAACAAAGCCCTGTGTAAGTTCGGTGCCTATTCTTCTGAACATATTCGGCGTATCAAGCCTCTTCATTTTCGGAATACATGCAAGACAAGCTGCGAAAGGCTCAGCACTCATCCAGTATGAGCCTGTGTAAGTAACCGAAGATGCAGTTGCTTTCATATGCTCCTGACCGCAGACAGCGCTCATATTGTAGCCGTTTGCAAGTGCTTTACAGAAGCAAATCAAATCTGCCTTAATACCGTAATAATGGTCTGAGCCTGCAATATCAAGCCTGAAGCCTGTTCTTACATCGTCAAAAATAAGCACCATACCGTGCTCGTCGCAGAATTTGCGCACAGCCTGCCAATATTCCTTTGTAGCACACTCGTTATCCTTAAAATTACCGTGGTCATAAGGCTGAGCAATAAGACCTGCTACATCACCGCCGCATTCATCATAAGCCTGCTGAAGTGCATCAAGATTAAACCACGGGATGACCACATTATTCTGAACTTCTTCGGGAAGAATACCCGGATAGTCAATTTTCTGTGCCCACTGAAAATCACCGTGATAATAGCCCTGTAAGAAAAACATTTTTTTCTTGCCGGTGTGCGCACGGGCGCACATTACCGAAAATGTTGTGGCGTCCGAGCCGTTTTTCATAAAGAATGCCCAATCAGCCATTGCAACGGTATCTACAAGCATTTCTGCACATTCCACCATTTTGTACGACGGTGATGTTGTGCAGTTTCCTGTTTTAAGCTGTTCTATGGCAGCGGCGTCAACTTCATCGTCGCAATATCCCAGAACATTGGGACCGTAAGCGCACATAAGGTCAAGATACTTATTGCCGTCAACATCCCAGAAATAAGTGCCCTTGGCTTTCTGACTCATCAAAGGCCATTTTGTAATAGGAAGGAACAGACCCTCGCTCGGTCCTAAATGACCGTAAACGCCTGACGGAATTGCGTTAAGCGCTCTGCTGAACCACTCCTGGCTTTTTTCATGTGTATATTCGGGAAATTTACTCATAAACGTCTATTCTCCTTATCCTAAATAAAGTGCTACTCTGTCCAAAATTCTGTTGAGATTATCTACCATGGAAATCATACCTGCCATATAGATATTTCCCGCACAAAGCTCGGCAATCGTTGAAACAGTGCCGTTAAACAAGCCGTTGGCAAGGTCAATATCGGCAAATTCCATAATTGCTCTCGGATTTGCAGGCTTTTCTTTTATTGTAGTAAACTTATGATTTTTAACCTTAATCGTTGCATAACAGGTATCTTTGATACCCATTGAAATTGCACCGTCAACAGTAGATTTTGCAGTGAACATTGAAATTGAATCGGAATTTGCAAGTGCAGATAATGCGCCTGCTATTGTATAGAATGTTAAAACGGTTGACTCTTCAAAAAATGCTCTGTTTTTCAAATCCTCGTCAGACGGTCTTAAAAGTTTCGTCATTCTGTCTGTCAGTTTAGTAAACGGACCTAACAGGAAACTGAGCACCTGAGCCATATTCTTAACAGGCATACCCGGCTTGCTGTCGTCAATAAGTGCATTAAACTTTTCAGGGCTTGAAAAATTCATTTTACAGGTGCAGCCGTTTGCGCCCTCTGTCATCTTACAGCCTGTTTTTGTAAAATGGAATGTACAACACGGACCGCCCGATACATCAAAGCAGAGCGAAACAGGCTTTTTAAGTCCGTCAAGAACTGCCTTTGCCTCATCATCTATTTCACACAAATTCTCAAGGGTTGCAAGAACACCGTACATATTTACATATGCCATTGCCTTTGCTTCTTTCAATACAATTCCTCCCTGTGCATTTTAACTGTTGTAAAACGCGTAAAATCAATGGTATTTCTAATTTA
>CABUAS010000054.1 GCA_902489595.1 uncultured Oscillospiraceae bacterium
CAATAGCAAATAATTATATTTTATTTATCGTTTTAAGGAGTGATCATTATGTCATCAAACTACATTTCTCCTATTTCTATGGAAGCTATTTCTAATTTATGCAAGGAACTTGAAAAAAATAACTCAATCAAGCCAAGTGATTTTTCACGCTATCATGTTAAGCGCGGTTTAAGAAATGAAGACGGCACAGGCGTTATGGCAGGTCTTACAAAAATCTGCTCTGTTGAGGGTTATTATGTTCTTGACGGCGAGAAAGTACCGAAAGAGGGTAAACTTTCTTACAGAGGTTACGATATTAACAAAATAGTTGAAAACTGCAGAAAGGAAGACCGTTTCGGTTTTGAAGAAGTTGTGTGGCTGCTTCTTTTCGGCGAACTTCCTACTGCCCAACAGCTTGAATCGCTTTATGAAGTTATATCCGTATGCCGTGAACTGCCCGATGATTTTGTTGAAGATCAGATTATGAAACACGCCTCAAGGGATATTATGAATAAAATGGCAAGGTGTATTATGTGCCTTTATTCATATGATGAAAATCCCGATGATATTACAGTGCCCAATGTTCTTCGCCAGAGCCTTCAGTTAATTTCTCAGGTTCCGACAATTATGAATACGGCATATCAGGTAAAGAGAAGAGCGTTTTATGATAAATCAATGTATCTTCACCCGATAAAGAAACATCAGTCTACGGCACAGTATATTCTTTATTCACTTCGTGCAGACAAAAAGTTTACAGATGAAGAGGCAAAACTGCTTGATATTATGCTGATTCTTCACGCAGACCACGGCGGCGGCAACAATTCTACATTCTCAACGCGTGTACTTACTTCAAGCGGAACAGATACATATTCTGCTATTACAGCAGGTTTCGGCTCGCTTAAAGGTCCTCGTCACGGCGGTGCGAATATCAATGTCGCCCATATGATGAACGAGATTATGGCAAATGTTTCAGACCCGTCAGATGAAGGTCAGCTAAAAGATTATCTTTTAAAAATTCTTAATAAAGAGGCAGGCGACGGGCTTGGTCTTATTTACGGTATGGGTCACGCCGTTTATACTGTTTCCGACCCGAGAGCGGTTATCCTTAAAAACTGTGCAAGAGAACTTGCATATAAAGCAGGTTTTGAAAAAGAATTTACAACGCTTGAAAATATTGAAAAATTAACGCCCGATTTGCTCCGTGAATTTAAAGGTGAGGATAACGGAGTATGCGCAAATGTTGATTTGTATTCAGGTCTTGTTTACAAAACTCTCGGTATTCCCGAGGATTTATATACTCCTCTTTTTGCAAGTGCAAGAATAGTCGGTTGGTGTGCGCACAGACTTGAAGAACTTACTACAAGCAAAAAAATTATCCGTCCGGCTTATAAGAGCGTTTGCAGGAAAAGAGATTATACTTCGTTGATTAACAGATGAAAAGAGTGATAATGTGAAAAAAACAGTAAAAACAGTACATAATTTTATTGTTTTTGCATTAACACTTGTTCTTGTGGTTTTAAGAAGTGTTCAGATTTTTCTTTATACAGACAGTTTTGGGTTAATCGTTAAGGGTGCAGAGGGCACGATTGCATTATTCTATGCGGCAGCAGTTTTGCTCTTTGCCGAAATTATGATTTTTTTCGGTAAAAAACGTGTAGCCGATGTGCAGAAAAAAGCATCTGGATTGTTCGATGAAAAGAGCAGACTTTTGTTTACAGCATCATCTCTTGCGGGAATTTCGATGTTCTGTGATTTTATTTTCAGAATTATCATCAGCTATAATTATATTTCAGGCGTACTTTACGCGAAAATGAATTATTTTATTCCGCTTTGCATTTCTGCCGCTTTCTCACTTTTCTGTTCATTCTATTTTATTGCGCTGGGAATTTCGTTTAAATCCGATAAATATATTTTAAGAGATTTTAAATATCTGCATATTATTCCGCTTTTGTGGGCGGTATCGGTGCTTTTGACCTGTCTTACCGAAAATGTTGATGCTGTTTACGGCGAGGAAAAACTGCTTCATTATATTGTTCTTGTTCTTGCGATTGTATTTTTGGTTTTGTTTATTATTTCGTCAGAGAATGAAACATATATTGTGCCCCTTTATACATTCGGCATTGCCTTTTTCGTGTTTGCCGTTTTGATTTCCGTGCCGAGGATTATTGCTTTTATCGGCGGAGCAGATTTTAATTATACCGATTTTTCATCGGTTCCGTATTTGTTTACGGGCATTTTTGCCCTTTCTGTTTCAAAAGTATTATCGGGGCAGAAAAAGAAGGATTCATAAGTGTTTTTGGAAAATTTAAAAACTATAGCGCTTCAGGTGCTGATTTTATATCTTATTGCAGGCATTGGCTTTGCGGCAGACAAAACCGGTATTTTTACGAAAAAAGATTCCAAAAAGGTTATTGATTTGCTTTTCAATATTATTCTGCCCATTGCCATTATTCATACTTTTATGACTATGGAATATACGCCGAAAAGGGTAAAAGGGCTTTTTATTGCTTTTGCCTGTGCGTTTGCAACACATCTTTTCGGCATGGGCATATCTGCACTTACTTTCAGAAAAAGAAACAGCCTGCTTGAAAAAGGTATTTATCATTATGCAACCGTTCTTTCAAACGCTGCTTTTCTCGCACTGCCGCTTGCGAAAAGCGTTATCGGTGATGAGGGCGTGTTTTACTGCGCCGTTTATGTCGGTGTGTTCAACATAATAGCGTTTACATACGGTATTCACGAAATAAGCGGTCATAAGGCAAAAATTGATTTTAAGAAAATCGTCTTGAACCCGGGGTCAATATCTGTTTTAATAGGTGTTCCGCTGTTTTTATTACAGCTTAATATACCTTATTTTATCAGTTATCCTATGGATATTGTCGGCTCAATCAATTCACCGCTTGCAATGATTGTTTTCGGCACATTTCTTGCAAATGCAAACTTTAAAAATATGTTTGTAAAAAAAGAAATTTACTTCGTTTCGTTTTTAAGGCTGATATTTATTCCGCTTTGTATGATGGGGCTGTTCCGACTGTGCGGCGTAACAGGCGATTTGCTTGTTGCGATGACGATTTCAAGTTCTGCACCTACGGCAACAAATACTGCGATGTATGCCTCTAAATATGATAACGATACGGCACTCGGCTCTGAAATAGCGGCGCAGTCAAGCGTGCTTTCAATAGTAACAATGCCTATTATTGTGGCGCTTGCATATGTTATATAATTGTAAAATTTATCTTAATTTAACAAATTTCGCTTTGATTTTTAACAATTAATTGTTATTATAGAGTTGACATATTATTCGATTTTGTAAAAAACAAGGAGGGTGATAACGTGAAATTAGTAATAGCGATTGTTTCAAATAAAGATGTAGCAAAAATTCTTGATATATTGGCAGAATATGATTTCAGAGCAACAAAAGTTTCAACAAGCGGCCAGCTGCTTGAGGGCGGTCATTCCTGCTTTTTCATAGGAACGGAAGATGAGAGGGTAGAAATCCTGCTTGGTATACTTAAAGAAAATGTAACAAAACGAATTGTTAAAAGCCATGGTGTCAGTAGCACACTTGCAGGAACACTTTTAAAACAGCCTGTTGATGTTGAGGAATACGGCGGAGTAGCGTTCGTTGTTGATGTTGAAGATTTTGAAAAATTCTGATTATTTGCTATGTATTTTAAAAAGTTTTTAGGCAATGAAAAAATTAAAGAGCAGTTGTCTTACCTTGTGTCAGCAGGCAGACTGCCGCACGCAATCGTTCTTGAGGGCGAAGAGGGTATAGGCAAAAAAACGCTTGCAGGCGAAATTTCCGCTGCGCTTGTTTGCAGATCAGGCGGTGAAAAGCCGTGCTGTTCCTGTACTGCGTGCAGTAAGGCTGAAAAGGGCTATCACCCCGATATTATAATGTGCGGCCCTGAAGACGGCAAAAAATTCATTTCGGTCGGTGCAATCCGTGATATAATAAATAATGCTTACATTGCGCCGCTTGAATCCGATTATAAAATTTATATAATTGATAAAGCACACTGTATGAATGAAAGTGCGCAGAACGCCATACTTAAGATACTTGAAGAACCGCCGTCTTATGTCGTGTTTATTCTTTTGGTTGAGGCTCGTTCAATGCTGCTTGAAACAGTGCTTTCAAGGTCTGTTGTGCTTAGCGTTGAGGGAGTTTGTGAAAAAGACGGTGCTGATTATATCACGGCAAACTGCGATGTGGATTATAATACTGCAAAAGATGCTGTAACAGCATATAAAGGAAATATCGGAAAGGCAATGGCAAGCATTAAAGGCGGCGAAATGCAGCGGCTTTTCGACCTTGTTAATTCAATCGGCACTGCGCTTATGGCTGATAATGAGTATGAACTTATGAAAGTGCTCGGCAGTTTCAGCAAAGATAAGAATAAAATCGGTTTATCATCTGTTCTTGCAATGCTTAAAACAGTGTTCAGAGATGCACTGGTTTATAATAAAACAGGCGAGTGCATTTCAGGCAGAAAAGATTTGGCAGGCGCTCTGCGCAGCAAATATACAGATGAAAAACTTTTTGCGCTTTATAATGAAACAGAAAACATTATTGAAATGGCTGAAAAAAACGCCAATCAGGCGCTTCTTTTAACAAAAATCTGCTCGGGGCTGAGAAAGGCGTCGGGCAGATAGGGGGATATATAATGATAAAGGTAATAGGAATCCGCTTTAAGGAAAACGGTAAAATGTATTATTTTGACCCGAAAAATTTTGATATAAAAAGCGGAGACTGGGTAGTTGTTGAAACGGCAAGATGCGTTGAATGCGGCTTTGCAAGCGAAAATGTAAAAGAAATTGCAGACGATGAAATTGTTTCTCCGCTTAAACCCGTTTTGCGTATTGCAACAGACAGGGATAAAAAAACAATGCAGGAAAATAAGGCTCTTGAAAAAGAGGCTTACGGCATCTGCCTTGAAAAAATAGAAAAACATGGTCTCGATATGAGCCTTACAGAGGTTGAATATGCGTTTGACCGCTCAAAAATTATTTTTTATTTTACATCAGACGGCAGAGTCGATTTCCGTGAACTTGTAAAAGATCTTGCGTCGTCGTTTCATGCGAGAATTGAACTTCGTCAGATCGGTGTAAGAGATGAAGCAAGAATGCTCGGCGGTCTCGGTATCTGCGGCAGACCGTTTTGCTGTTCAACATTTCTAAATGATTTTCAGTCTGTTTCAATCAAAATGGCAAAGGATCAGGGCTTAAGCCTTGCACCGGGCAAAATCAGCGGAACATGCGGCAGGCTTATGTGCTGCCTTAAATATGAGCAGAATGCGTACGAGGATTTGCAGAAAATTACACCGAAACGCGGTGTAGTTGTAGATACGCCAGAGGGCAGGGGCACGGTTGTTGATGTTGCGCTGCTTACAGGCAAACTGAAAGTTAAGCTTGACAGATTTGAGGACGGTGCACCTGTTACTTTCGGACGTGATGAAGTAATACCTGTTAAAAATTACCGTCAGAAAAGAGAAAATGAAGATTCTTCAAAACAGTAAAAAAATTAGCGCAGCCTAACCTCATATTTTACTTGCAAAACAGATAATTATAATGTATATTATATTTATAATGTTGGTGAACGGAGGTGTTTCATAATGGCATACAAAATTTCTGATGATTGTATTTCATGCGGTGCTTGCGCAGCAGAATGTCCTGTAGGTGCTATTTCAGAAGGTGACGGCAAGTTTGAAATTGATGCTGATACTTGCATTGAATGCGGTTCTTGCGCAGGTGTTTGCCCTGTAGGTGCTCCTTCACAGGACTGATTTAAAATTTAATTTTATATTAAAGCAAATAGGACTGCTTTTCGGCAGCCCTGTTTTGTTTTATACTGTATATTGTTTTACAAGTTGACATAATAACACAATATGTAGTATAATCATATTGCATAATCTGCAAAAATTTTAAAAGGAGTTTAAATTATGAAAAAATTGTAAGTTTATTTTTATCAGTAGTAATGCTTATAAGTGTTTTCGCAGGCTTTGGCATTACAGCAGATGCTGAAGAGTGGGATGTTTCTGTAGAGTATTTTTATGATGATACTGATAACACTGCTGAAATCTGCGGTCTTTCCGGTAAAGACGCTCACACTGTTCGTTACCTTGATTTGCCTACAACAGTAGGTAAAGGTAAATATACTGTTACATCTATCAGTGAATATGCTTTTTACGGTAATCAAAATATTACAGAGGTAACTATTCCCGATACTGTTACATCAATCGACGAATATGCTTTTTACGGCTGCAGCAATCTTGCGTCTGTCGATCTCGGCAACAGCGTTCAGTCAATCGGCAAAAGTGCATTTGCCGCATCAACTGTTATTACAGTTCATATGCCGGTAAGCCTTAAATCAATCGGCGATTATGCTTTTGACCGTTGCGCAAATCTTTCGGCAGTTTTTTACAGAGGCAGTGAAAGTCAGTTAAACAATATCTATGTCGGCATTTATAATGTTCCTCTCAGCGAGGCAGAAGTTTATGTAAATTCATCATTCTGTGCTGATGGTGAGCACGATATGTACTGGATGCATTTCAATGAATCTGCTTTCATTATGTGCGGCGAATGCGGAAAAGTTATCTATATTCTTCCTTTCAGAGATTTAGACAGTTTTTCAGCTTATTATGATTATGTTTATTATACATCAGAGATGAATTCATTCTTAAAGGGTACAAATCCGCCTGATTTCACAGAGTTTTCTCCGAAAACGCCTATCACAAGGGCAATGTTTGTAACTATTCTTTACAGAATGGCAGGCGAGCCTTATGCCGGCAATAATCATTACAAAACATCGCCGTTTACAGATATTACAAACACAAGCGTTTATTATTACGACGCCGCTTGCTGGGCGCTTGATGAAGGCATTACAAATCAGACAACATTTAAACCGTTTGATAATGTAAGCCGTGAGCAGACTGCATCATTCCTTTTCAGATATGCAGAAAAGAACGGTCATATTAAAGATAACGATTATAAAAATGTTGATTTAACTCATTTCAGTGATTATAAAACAATCAGCCCGTGGGCAGAAGAATCTTTGAAATGGTGTGCATATAACGGACTTATTACAGGCACACAGCAGGGCACTGCAAATCCGCAGGGTGCAACCCAGCGTATTCACGCTACAAAGATTCTCTTTAATTTCGGTAAAGCCTGCAACATCGGTTTTTAATTAAAATTACACAAGCAAAACGCCTCCATTCGGAGGCGTTTTTTAGGTTATATCCGTAATAAAAATTGTGTTTCCTTTTACTCTGAACTTGATTTCAAATCCTGCAAATGAAAAACCGTAAATGCGTTTATCGTCGTTTTGATATGCAGGGCGTGGGTCATCTTTTAAAATATCAATTAAAATCTGCTGTTTTTCTTTCGGAATTCTGCTTAAAAGATTTTCATCAATTTCAGCATTCAGTGCGTGGCTTTTGTGCTTTTCTGCGTAACCGCCTTCGGCATTATTTATACTGTCGGAGTAGGGAACATACGGCTTGATGTCGTATATCGGCGTGCCGTTCATTAAATCAGCACCCTCAACAATCAGTTCACAGCCGTTTTTTGTTTTTTGGACAGCGGTAAGTCTGACGCACGAAAGTCCTAAGTTGTTCGGGCGAAACGGCGCTCTGCTTGCAAAAACGCCCACTCTTGTGTTGCCGCCGAGCCTTGGCGGACGAACGGTTGCACTTTCTTCGCGATTAATATTTTCGCTGAATCCCCATATAAGCCAAAGATGTGAAAACTGTTCAATGCCTTTTATATAATCAGGGTTTTGATAATTTTTTTCAAAAACAATTCTGCCGACAGATTTTACTCTGCCGCTTTGCCGTGGTATTGCAAATTTATCGTCAAAATCATTTTTGATTTTTGCAATCGGTTTTATTTCCATAAAATCACCGCTTTATAAATTCATTTCCATCCGAATATGAGGGCAGTATTCGTCATAGTAAATATCGCCGACCTCATTAAATCCGAGTTTTTCATAAAACTCTTTAACTCTGCACTGTGCCGAAAGTACAATTTTCTTTGCTTTCAGTTCTTTTGCCTTATCAATAATTGCACCCATCAATTCAGAACCTAAATGGAATTTTCTGTATTCTTTAAGCACCGCTACTCTGCCGATGTGGTATGATTTTCCGCCGTTGTCAGTAAACATTCTGCCTGTTGCGGCGGCTTTGCCGTCTTTAAAAAGCAGAAAATGAAAACTTCTTTCGTCAATTTCATCAAATTCATCATTAAATCCCTGTTCTTCTATGAATACGGCAGTTCTTATTTTTACTGCCTCATCGGGCAGATTGTTGTATATTTTAACATTATTCATAGTATCACCTGCAAGTATATTAGCACAAGTTGCATAAATATTCAATATAATGCTTGCATTTTGCATATTGAAGTATTATAATTGTGATTAATTAATAAAAATTATTTAAGGAGAATTATTATGAAAAAGTTAAGTAAAATTCTTGCAGTAATTCTTGCAGTTGCAGTAGTTGCTGTTTCATTTGCCGCTTGTTCAGGCAAAGCAGACAATGCAGACGCTAAGAATGACGCAAAAGGTGTTAAGGTTATAGATATTAACCTTTCAGACGAAGTTTATGCACTTGGTATCAATAAAGACGATGCAGATCTTCTTGCAAAAGCAAATGATTTCATCGCTCAGATTAAAGCAGACGGTTCATTTGATAAAATCTGCAATAATTATTTCGGCGATGGTGAGCCTGTGGGCGTAACTTCAGCAGCAGAAGATACAACAAAGGATCAGCTTGTAGTTGCTACAAACGCTGAATTTGAACCTTTTGAATATAAGAAGGGCGAACTTTTCTACGGTATTGATATGGAAGTTGTTAAGGCATTTGCAGATTCACTCGGCAAAGAACTTGTTATCAAAGATATGAACTTTGACGCTGTTGTAACAGCAGTTCAGCAGGGCAAGGCAGATGTTGCTGCAGCAGGTCTTACCGTATCACCTGACCGTGCAGAACAGGTTAATTTCACAGATTCTTATTATTCAGCATCTCAGAAGTTAATTGTTAAAGCATCAGATACTAAGTTTGACGAATGCAAAACAAAAGAAGATGTTGATGCTATTCTCAACACACTTGATGCTAATGTTAAAATCGGCGGTCAGAACGGCACGACAGGTCAGAAATATGTAGAGGGCGACGAAGAATTCGGCTTTACAGCTCTTCCTGCTCAGTTCGTAGGTTATGCAAACGGTTCGCTTGCAGTACAGGATTTAATCAACGGCGGTGTTGATTATGTAATCATTGATGCTGCACCGGCTGCTGCAATCACAACAGCAATCAACGCAGTTGCATAAATTATAAATTTTTACAAGTCGGCAGACTTCGAGAAATGGAACTGAATTTTGCATTTTAGGAAGGGTGCTGTACAATGGTACCGCCCCTGAGTAAAAGGCAAGAAACGCCAAGCGCCGCAGAAATTCGATATTTCTGCGGCGTTTCAATAACGTTACTGTTAGACGGTGCGTCGAGGGTGCGGGTGTCCGGCGGACACCTCTGCGAAGCTGAAGCACCGACCGAGCCGAAAGGTGAGACCGCCGCACTCTACGGTAATGTAATTATCATAACATATTTTTAATTTTGGCGTGGTTCTGACCACTTTATCGACAGTCCGGGGTCGATGTCCTCATCGGTTCATTTTTAATTCACAGCAGGTAAAAAGTATGAATTTTGGAAAAAAGTTTGAGGTTTTCTGGGATATATTTGTTAATCACGACGGTTACAGAACTGTTTTGACGGGACTCCAGAATACACTTATTATTGCAGTATCAGGTCTTTTGATAGGTATCGTGCTCGGCACAATTATCGGCGCAATTCAGGTTGTTCCGAAAACGAATCCTGTTATCAAGGTGCTTGACAAGCTGGCAGTGTTTTATGTAAGTCTTTTCAGAGGCACGCCAATCGTTGTTCAGCTTCTTGTGTTTTACTATGTTCTTCTTCCGCTTATGGGGCTGCACATAACCTCGGTTGTGGTTGCCGTAATTGTATTCGGTATGAACTCAGGTGCATACATATCAGAAATTATGCGCGCTGGAATTCTTTCCGTTGACCCGGGTCAGATGGAGGGCGGCCGTTCTGTCGGCTTAAGTTACGGCACAACGATGATGAAAATCGTTATTCCGCAGGCAGTTAAAAACATTCTGCCGACCCTTGGCAATGAATTTATTTCGCTGATTAAGGAAACCTCGGTTGTAAGCTTTGTAGGTGCGCTTGACCTTTATGTTGCGTTCAGCCGAATCGGTTCAAACAGTTATGAATTTATGGTACCTTATCTTGTTATGGCGCTCATTTATATCGTAATGGTTGTAATTATAACGATTGCGGTTAAGCTTATTGAAAGGAGCCTGAGAAAAAGTGATAAAAGTATGTAACTTAAAGAAATCCTTTGGCGATAATCAGGTTCTCAGAGGTATTGATTACGAAGTAAACAAGGGCGATAAAATTGTTGTTATCGGTCCGTCGGGCTCGGGTAAATCAACATTTCTGCGCTGTTTAAATCTGCTTGAAATTCCTACATCGGGCGAAATCTGGTTTGACGGCAAACTTATTACCGATAAGAAAACGGATATTAATGAAGTACGTCGCCATATGGGTATGGTTTTTCAGCATTTCAATCTGTTTAATAATAAAACGATTATGGAAAATATTACGCTTGCCCCGATTCATCATAAGATTATGACAAAAGAGCAGGCTAATGAAAAAGCGCTTGAACTGCTTAAAAGAGTAGGTCTGTCAGATAAGGCAGACGCTTATCCAAGCCAACTTTCGGGCGGTCAGAAGCAGAGGGCGGCTATTGTACGTTCACTTGCAATGAGCCCTAAGGTTATGCTTTTTGATGAGCCGACTTCGGCGCTTGACCCTGAAATGGTCGGCGAGGTTCTGCAGGTTATGAAGGACCTTGCAGAAGACGGGATGACAATGGTTGTCGTTACTCACGAAATGGGCTTTGCACGTGAGGTTGCATCAAAAGTGCTCTTTATTGATGAGGGCATTATTCAGGAAGAAAATACGCCAACCGAATTCTTCACCAATCCCCAAAACCCAAGACTGAAAGAATTTTTGTCAAAGGTATTATGATTAAATCGCCTCTCGTGTTAAACGGGAGGCTTTTTTGTGCCGTTTCAATACGGTCAATTCGTGAATTGTCCCTACTGCGAATTGATAACGCTGTTGTTGTAATATATTATTAAAAATTTGTTGTCAGATTTGACCGTTTGTATTTTTATAAATTTTATTACTGTGTCAAAAAAGACAACAAAAGTTGTCTTAAATGACTACAAAAATTTAAAAATGTGTGTTATAATACAAATACAATAAAATTTCGGAGGTTTTGAAATGGAAAATTTAAAAAGCAATATTGACAATTATATGAAATTAAAAGGAATTAAGATGTATAGTCATTTACTTGTTGATATTGCCTACGAATTAGGATTTAACGGGCAGGATGCATATGAATTTGCTGCCAAAGAAAAATCCAATTTTTCAAAAATGCTGAAAGGTGAAAGACCGCTTAAATATGAATTTATTATCCCGCTGGAAAAAATATTCGGCGTTTCATTGGCAAGGATGTTAAACGAAAATGCATATAAATTACCTGTTGAAAAAGATAATGTACCGTTTAACAAAGGCTTCAGATATTATGCTTATTTGGATGATCCAAAATTATATCGTGAAGAATTTGATTCGATATTAGGCTCTGATGGAAAATCAATTATTACTAAATCCGATGAATTCGGTAAAAGTTTTTTGGATTATGTGGTAGAATATAATTCTGTGAATGGTGTCAGATATATGCACGATGAATACGGAATAAGGCTGAGATGGTATCACAATGAATTTGAATTTAATAAAAATAAAGGAGTAACATGGATTTGTTTTGAAAATTCTATTGCGTTTGCCCGTCTTGTTGCAAGTATGAATGATACAGAACTTTTTAATGATATTTATGATTCTTATTATATGTTCTTTTCAAACGGACATTATGCAACTAAGGATTGTATTTTCTGTCAAAGTGAATATCTGGAAATAATATTAGACAATGATAATTTGTTTAATTCAATAATGAAAATAAAACCTTATGAGTATAAGTTGGATAATAATGAAAAAAGAATAAAAAAAGTTGATTCTGTTACATTTAATCTAGTTAATCCGATAATTAATAATTGTTTGAGATATGCTTTAAAAC
>CABUAS010000055.1 GCA_902489595.1 uncultured Oscillospiraceae bacterium
GTGTTGTATGTGACCGAGCGGAATTTTGCCGATAACGCAGTATAACGGAAAAAGATGCGATTTTAATGCGATTTTAGTGTGCGTCAAACCAAGTCTTGGCAATCTTACCGTCCGCCAGAAGCTTTACTTTCATTTTGCAGGCATTTTCCATTTCTTCGGTTACTATCTGCAACGCTTTTTTTGCTTCATTTTCAGGCGATTCCACAATCAGTTCATCGTGCACCTGAAGAATAAGACGGGATTTCATATTTTCATCTTCAAGGCGTTTATCTACCTTAACCATGGCGATTTTGATAATATCCGCCGCCGTGCCCTGAATAGGCATATTTCTTGCAACACGCTCGCCGAATGCGCGCAGCATATGATTGCTTGATGCAAGCTCGGGCAGGTATCTTCTGCGCTTGAAAAGCGTTTCGGAATAGCCCTTATCCTTAGCCGTTTCAATCATTCTGTTCATATAATCGGCAACACCGCTGAAATTTTTAAGATAGCCGTCAATATACGCTTTTGCCTCTTTGTTCGTAACGCCGATGTCCTTTGCAAGACTGAATGCGCCGATGCCGTAAACAATGCCGAAATTGACTGCCTTTGCCCTTGAACGCAGGTTAGGAGTTACCATTTCAGGCGGCACACCGAACACCTGTGATGCGGTTGTTTTGTGAATATCTTCACCGCTGTTGAACGCATTTATCATATGCTCGTCATTTGCAAGGTCTGAAAGAACACGCAATTCAATCTGGCTGTAATCGGCGTCAATCAGCATTGAGCCTTCTTCTGCACGGAAAAATCGGCGCATTTCCCTGCCGAGTTCCGTTCTGATAGGGATATTCTGCAAATTCGGCTCGAGCGATGATATTCTGCCCGTGCGTGTTTCAACCTGGTTGAAGCTTGTATGAATTCTGCCGTCAGGCTCAATAACTTTTAAAAGCCCGTCGCAGTAAGTTGATTTGAGTTTTGAAAGCGAACGGTATTCAAGAATAAGTGACACAATCGGGTAATCGGGCGCTAATTCCTCGAGCACTTCGGCTTTTGTGGAATAACCGCTTTTCGTCTTTTTCTTGCACGGAATACCCATTTCCTCAAACAGGACAACGCCCATTTGTTTTGGCGAATTAATGTTGAATTCCCTGCCTGCAAGACGGTAAATTTCATCAGTAAGTTCCTTGATTCTGACGGAAAGTTTTTTGCCGAACTGCTCTATGCCGTCACTGTCCACATCAACGCCTGCAATTTCCATTTTTGCAAGCACACGGGCAAGCGGAAGTTCAATATTATTCAGCAAATCAAGCTGATCTGCCTCTTCAAGCAAAGCATTTGTTTTATTGAAAAGCGGCTCAAGAACGGCACATTCGCTAACCGTCTGCTCTGCCGTGCCAAGTGCATTATTGTACTCGGGAACGGGCACGCCGTATTCAAGGCAAAGATGCTCAATATCATAATTAGTATCCGACGGGCGCAGAAGATAAGCAGAAAGCATCAAATCGCCGCACACATTTTTACAGTTAATGCCGAGTTTTGCGGCAAGGCGGTGCAGGTGCTTTGAATTATAGGTGTATTTTTCGCAGTCATCGCTGAAAAAATCAAGCACAAACTGTTTGAAATTATCATTATCGGCAGTGATTTCAAACACGGTATCACCCTGTGAAAAATAAAGTGCGGCAATGCTGTTTTCAACAATTTCCGGGCAAACGAAAACTTTATCGGCACGCACATCGGAAAAACTTTCAATCTGCTTTTTTTCAATTTCCCTTTTCTTTTTCGGCTTGTCATCAACTGCAATATTGTTTTTATCAAGATGAAATTTATCTATCATTGAATAAAGTTCAAGCCTGATAAATTCGGCGGTAACGCCTGCCGTATCCCTGTTTGATACAACATAATTTTCAATATTCGTATCAATAGGTGCATCGGTTTTGATTGTGCCGAGTTCAAGCGAAAGATAAGCCTTTTCCCTGTCATTTGCAAGTTTTGTACGCACGCCGGGTTTTATATCAATAGTATCAAGATTTTCATAGATGTAATCGAGAGTGCCGAAACGCTGAATTAAATCGAGCGCAGTTTTTGCACCGACGCCTGCAACGCCGGGGATATTGTCACTTGAATCGCCCTGAAGAGCCTTAACCTGAATAAGAGCACTCGGCGTAATACCGTATTCCTCAAGAATTGCATTTTCGTCGTAAACATCTGTAACAGCCTGACCCATTTTAGTGCGTGCAAGAAGAACTTTTACACCGCCGTGGGCAAGCTGGAGTGAATCACGGTCACCCGTTGCAATAAAGCATTCATCGCCGTTTTTTCTGCAATGCTCTGCAAGCGTACCTAAAATATCGTCAGCCTCCCAGCCCTCACACTCGATTGTTTTATAACCCAAAAGATGAAGAATATTTTTAAGGACGGGCATCTGCTGGCGAAGCTCGTCGGGCATAGCGTGCCTGCCTGCCTTATATGCATCATACATTTTGTGACGGAATGTGGGCGCATGAACGTCAAACGCAACCGTTACGGCGTCAGGTGTGCACATCTCCTGTAATTTTAAAAGAATATTCAAAAAGCCGTAAATTGCGTTTGTATAATATCCGTTTTTTGTAGACAGCAGTTTTATACCGTAAAAAGCACGGTTTACAATGCTGTTGCCGTCAAGAACCAATAATTTCATAAGATAACCTCTTTAAATCCATACTTGTTTTAGTATAGCATAAATTGTATAAAAAAAGTAGTATCAATTAATAAATAAATGCAAAAAAAAAAGGGTCGATGATGGCATCGACCCCTACAAAGTTATATTAAAGTTAGTTTATTGCCGAAAAATAATTTTCCGTTATGGAATCGAGAGTAACATCGTCATAATCAGGGAATATTGTTATAACCATATATAAATACTGTTTATGCTCTTTTGCAACAATTATTCTCTGCCTAACAGTTTCGCCGTCTGACAAACTGTCAATATCAATACATTTATATGTTGTTGCACCGATTGTCTTTTCAAACGGAGCGCTTGTTTTTTCATTAGCGCCATCATATTCGCCTGCAAGTTCATTGATAAAATCGTCTTCGCTAAGAAGTGCATCGGCAAAATTGCCCTCAACTGAAGAAACGATAATATTTGAACCGGTGTCAAGATTTAAAGTTACAAATTCATAAAAATTGCCGTCATCATCTTTATATTCACCATTTTCATTCGGGTAAAATCCGAAGAATTCACTCATATCATCGCCTGCAAGGACCTCCCAACCCTCGGGGTTATTAATTTTCAGTCCAAGGCTTGCATTTGTATATCCTGTTTCATCAATAATGCCTCTGTCAATAGTTGAATTACTGCCTGCGCTCTGACTTGTGCCTGCCGACGGGTCGGTATTTACATCACTGTCATCTCCCGACATTGCGCCGATAACGATTAAAGCAACAACAAGAACAACGATAATACCGATAACTATAACTGCAATTTTACCGCCCCTGCCTTTTTTGGACTTAGCAACATTCTGAACAGGCGCACCGCCGTTGAATATTTCCATATTGCCACTTCCGTTTGCATTTGCGCCCGGTGTGAAATACGTTCCGCTGTTTACAGGCGGCTGATTCTGATTAACAGGTGCAGCACCGAACGGCATTGCTTCAGGCTGAACATTTCCGAAAGGCTCAGAAGGTACAGTATCTGTCTGCTGTGACGGCTGTTCGGCAGACTGTTCGTTTTCCTGCTTGGCGCCGCATACAGGGCAGAACTTAACATCATCGTTTATTTCGTTTTTACAAAAGTCACAGATTTTCATAAAACCTTCTCCTATTATTTATAATAAAATAATTTTAACATATTGTTTACATAATTGCAAATAATCTTTCAAATATTACATTATAAATTCGTAGGGCGGGGTGAGGGCACCCCGCCCTACGAACCGTTATTTTGCCGCAAAAAAACGGGCGGATAATTAATATCCGCCCATATAAAAACAAATTTAATTATTAACGCCGTTGAAGCCTTTTTCTTCCTGGAACTTGGCAATTCTGTCAATAACGCCGAGAACAACGTCAAAACCGTCGCCGACTGTTTCCATTTCAAAACGCTCAGGCATATCACGCCATGTGTGATAATAATATGTAAGTTCAGGATTCTGTGCGGCAAAGGTTACCGACTTGATTCCTGCTCTTGTCATAGGTGTACTGTCACAGCCGCCTACAGGGTTATGGATACAGTAATTTGTTTTGCTCGGTACGCCGACTTCCTTAAAGCTTTCCTTAAACATTGCCTCAAGGTCTTTATCAAAGCGAACACCCTGCCAGTCGTCCTTAATAACAACTTCAAAATATTCTTTATCGGCAACAGAGTCGATATTGATATTCCATGCATTCTTGGTGAGTTCATCATCTTTATGCTCTTTTGCAAAAGCCATTGAGCCGCGCAGACCTGCCTCTTCAGAACCTACATTGCAATCAACAATGCGGCAGTTTTTAGGCATTTTATCAGGATTTTCCTTGAAATATTTAATTACTGCATAACTGAGTGCACAACCTGTTGCATTATCCATAGCACCTCTTGAAGCGTTGCGCGGATTAGGATCTCCCCACATTACAACAAAGAGAGAGCCGATTGCCGTAATAATCGGCAGGAAAAACATTGCAAACTGGAAACGCTGGAAAGACGCTGAATAAAGTGCTTTCATTGCCCATTCTGCACCGAAATACTGACCGCCGTAAATAACTGACATTGCAACGGAAACGCCAATCATAAAGAATACGCAGATTGCGCCGAAGCCAACCTTGCCGTAGGTTGCAAGCATACCGATAATCGGCTTATCCTTATATTTATAGATATGCTCGGAATGACGCCAACACCAACTTGTGTCGGTATGACCTGAAAGAATAATTGTGTAATCAGCTTTTCCATCTTCAGGTTCAAGCACGCCGTATGTATTCTGTGAAATTTCCTGCGGGAAAAACATATCGAACCACGTTTTATAGAAAAAGCAGCTGAACACAAGCCAGAGCACCATAATAATGCCGAAGCCTGCCATGCCGAACCACACTGCCTGCATATGAAGTGCAATATAGGCAAGCACACTTAAAATAAAGCCTACCCAGCCTGCATATGACAGTCCGCCGATACCCGACCTCGGAGAAACTGCAAATTCCTCCTGCTTGGGCTCAATTCCGATTTCACGGAGTTTTTCGCCCATATAGTCGGCATATTTCTTCTCACCGTCTGAACCCGGAAGTCTTGAGCCGATTTTCTTTGCGGCGTGATTAACAATGTCCCACGCTTCCTGCGCATACTTTCTGTTTTCTTCTTTCAAAACAAATCCCCCTTTAAGGTTTGATGATTATACGGCGTTAACTTATCAGGCCCCCTTGTGAAAGGGGGCTGGCGCATTTATGCGACTGAGGGATTCCCGTATTAAAATCCCTCCACCGCAAGCGGTCCCCCTCCCTTTAGCAAGGGAGGCTATCATTTTGCCGTAAAATCTGCATATTTACAATAACATTTATAACATAATATCCAAATTTATTCAAGTAATTTTGTTAAATTCATACAATCATTTTCTTATGACAAATGATGAATAAACAGTCCCGAAAGGAGTTTCGGCTCAAACCACGTTGACTTAGGCGGCATAATTTCATCAGCATCGGCAATAGAAATTAAATCGTCAACCGTTGTAGGGAACATTGCAAAGGCAAGGCACATATCACTGTTTGCCCTTTTTTCAAGCTCTGCCATACCGCGGATACCGCCGATAAAATCAATTCTGTCATCATTTTTAGGGTCAAGAATTCCGAGAATCGGGTTAAGCAGATTTTCCTGAAGAATGGAAACATCAAGCCTTGCAACAGGGTCTTCCTTTATAATGGAAGGCTTAGCCTTTAAACCATACCATCTTCCGTCAAGATACATTCCGAAAGTATGCTTTTTAACGGGCTTGAAAGTTCTCGGCTTTTCAACAATTTCAAACTTTTCACTTACTTTTGAGAGGAATTCCTCCTTGGCAAGTCCGTTTAGATCCTTAACAACACGATTATAATCCATAATTTCAAGTTCATTATCGGGGAAAGCGATTGCAAGGAAGAAGTTGAACTCTTCATCACCCGTATAATCAGGGTTTTCCGCCCTTCTCATTTCGCCGACTTTAACAGCAGATGCACAGCGGTGATGGCCGTCGGCAATATAAAATGCATTAACGCCGTCAAAAAGTTCTGCAAGTTTTTCGGTAATTTCGCCGTCGCTTACAACCCACACCGTCTGCTCAACATCATCGTGTTCAAAATGATAAACAGGTGCATTTTCGCTCATATACTCACTTACAATATGGTTAATGTCGTTGCTGTGCCTGTAGGTAAGGAAAATCGGACCTGTGTTTGCATCTGTAATATTTACGTGATTGATTCTGTCCTGCTCTTTTTTTGCAAGCGTTTTTTCGTGCTTTTTGATGATGTTGTTTTTGTAGTCGTCAATAGATGCACAGCCTGCAATGCCGACCTGACTTCTGCCGTTCATTACCTGCTTGTATATGTAAAAGCACGGGGTATCGTCCTGAATCAAATCACCGTTTTCTTCGAGTTTTTTCAGATTTTCAGCCGCCTTTTCATAAACAAGCGGTGAATACAAATCAGTGCCCCTCGGCAAATCAATTTCAGCCTTATCAATATGAAGAAACGACAAAGGATTGTCTTTTGCAATTTCATACGCCTCGTCGCTGTTCATAACATCATAAGGAAGTTCGGGAATAAGCGCCTGATTTTTCTTCGACGGGCGGTATGCCCTGAATGCTTTAAATACTGCCATTATTTTCCACCTTTATTCTTTTCATAAATTATTCTGAGACCGTCTGCCAGCAGATTTTCATCTACAACGGCGTCAATACGAAGTGCTTTTGCAACAGCGCTGCCGAGCCCGCCTGTAATAACAACGGTAGGCTTTTCGCCGAGTTCTTCTTCAAAACGGGCGGCCATACCCTCAATCATTGCAGCCGTGCCGATAACGGCACCGCATTTCATAGCCTCAACAGTGTTTCTGCCTATCATTTTTGACGGTGCCGAAACATCAACCTGCGGCAGCTGAGCCGCCGAGACAGACAAAGCGTTTATAGCCGTTTTCACGCCGCACATTATTGCGCCGCCGAGGTGAGCGCCGTTTTTATCAATAACAGATGCAGTTGTTGCCGTGCCGAAATCAAAAACGACGGCAGGCAGCGGATATTTATTGATAACCGCAACATCGCACACAACAATATCTGCGCCCGTTTCGGCAGGATTATCGAGTTTAATATTAAGTCCGGTTTTAACACCGGGGCCGACCACCAGAGCGTCAACGCCGCACACAAGTTTTATTGCCTTTTTAATCGTTCTTACAAGAGCGGGCACAACGCTTGAGATAATTGCACCGTCAATATCGCCGACGCCGTTTACTTCGTTAAAAGTTTTCAGTTTCATTGCAAATTCGATTTCGGTTTCATAAACATTTGTTGAAAGCCTGCCCGAGCATACAGACTTTTCGCCGTCAAAAACGCCGAGCACAATATTTGTATTGCCTGCATCAACCGCCAAAAGCATATAATTCACCTCGTGAAACGATTTTAAAATATTATAATATAAATAAAGGTAAGTGGCAAGTATTAATTTAAATAAAAACGGTGCACCGCAGCGATGCACCGAATAGTTATTTGCAATTAAGATAAATCAATTATCTGAACAGTATATAACAATACGTATACCCTGTGCCGTTCAGCCCCGCATATTCACTGCCTATCAGCGCAGCCGTTGACTGCTTAACGGTAAGTTTTGTACCGCTGAGGGTTGCGCCCAGAGTACACGCTCTTTTTGATACAAAAGCAGAAAAATGCGTGTGTATTTTGCTTGAATAATTTGATGTGCTCGGCGCAGTTACATTTGCAAAAATTATGCCGAAAGACGGCTCAAACGGGCAGTTTGTTTCAATCGTTCTGCTTGCACTGCTGTCGCCGAAATAAACATTCATATAATAAGGGCTGTTCCACTTTGCCCTCTCTTCATCAGAAATATGTATATCTGTATCATTGCAATGATTTTTCATTGCCGTGTCAACCGTGGAATTATCATAATTAAAATCTGCCATTTTCGGAATATCCGAACCCGACCATATATTAAGACCGAGAAATTCACTTTTGTTTGAAGAACTCATTATTCACACTCCTTTATTCTAAGCCGTCAAGCATATGAAACGGCATATTCACTTCATCAAGCTCAAACCAGCGCATTTCAAGATTATCAAAACTTTCATAAGTCAATCCGGTGCCTGCAAGATAAACCATACTGAAAACAGGCATATATTTTTTATAAAATCTGCCTGCACGGATTAAATTTTCGGGCGTAACAGGCTTTATAAAATCACTTATTAAAATAAAATTACCTGAAAGCATAAAGTCAGCCTCCGGTGCAATCTGATTAAACTGCTCTTCAAATTCATCATAATCCAAAAAAGCACCGTCTTGCCAAAACCTGTTAAAAATTTTTGTGCGGCTGTCTTCAGGGTCTTCCTCTGCCTTTTCGTCAATAAGACTTAAAAACATTAAAAGACCGTCATCATCCGCCGTCTGAACATAAATATTTTTAAAAACGCTGTCAAAAGCAGCGTTCACCAAATCAAATCCCGCCGCATAGGCACGCGCTTCGCCTGCACCGTCACTTCCCACTGACACATCTATGCCGAGTTCTGAAAAAAGCTTTGATATTCTGCCGAAAACAGTATTATTCATAAACATTTACCTGCAATCCATATAATTTTAAATATTCATTTGTACCGCAGGCAACCGTATCGCCTGCCGATGGAATTAGTGAAATATTAATATCCTCCGTATACGGCAAATCGGCAAGCATTCTTGCAAGGTCATAGGAACGTACTGCCCTGCCGATTTTTTCAGCGCCGCAGAAATCATTTATCCTGCTCTCTGCCGTTTGCCTGATTTCATCAAAATCAGCACCCGAATAAGCCTTTATATTCACCTCGGCAGTATAATTCTTTGCTTTTGCCGAAATAAAATCAATTCCGAAATCAAACAGCCTGCTGAAGCTGAGCCTGCCGAGAATCTGCTCTTTCGTGCTATCTTTAATCTCACCGCTTGCAGTTTTCAGAACAATGCTGAGAGTATTGCCCGTAAATGCGATATGCGCATCAAGAACATCATCACAGCTGATAACCATTCTCTTTACGGACGCTTCGTTGAGCGCATTATTTTCCCACTTGTAAATTTCAAGCACTCTGCTTCTGAGACTTTCATCAGTTTCATCATCTGTTCCGCCCGTAAATTCGGCATTATTTGTAACACCGCTGATGTATTTAGGCGGATTTACAACAGTATCAACCGTGTTTACAGGCACATTAAACCTTTCTCCCGTTTCAATCGCTCTTGCCGTCACATCTGCAGTTGTTTCACCAACTGCAATAACTGCATCATCGGCAGTTTCAAACTGAATAAACGGCATATCCGCCACCGAACAAACAGTGCCTTTTGGTATAACCGCCTCAGCTTCGGCAGGCTCTGCCGTAAAAAATGTGAGCACGCCCTCTGCCGCAGTAGCTTTTTTCCTCTCAATTCCCCTGAGTGCCGCGTGGTATTCAAGATATTTGCCTGTCGCCGTTTGGGGAAAAGCCTGTTTGAAAATATAGTCGGCGTAACTGTAAACTGAAAAAAGTTCAGTTGCAGCAGATTTAATTCTGTTGTCAGTGTCGCTGTAAGGCACAGCACCCTTTTTCGTTTCATCAAAATAGGCTTTTCGCATTTTATTTGTAATTTCATCAAGTGTCAGACTCAAAATCAATATACACCTGCCCCTCTTCTTCATTTATATATAAATCAACCCTGAAACCGCCGGCGGAACGCAGTATTTTTTTTACGAAAAGCCCGTCAATATACTGCGCCGCATGATTTGCACGGCAAAGCAGAAAATCATCGCTTTTGTCACTGCAAAAAAGCAGAGTGCCGTAATCAAAATCCGGGTAAAAGCGGTTAAGAGCAGTTATAAACGCCGTTTTAAAATCGTTCAAAACAGCGTCAAATTCTTTAGTTTTCATCAAAAAATCACCTCACCGAGAGAATTTATAACAACGCCGTTTTTTGCAACGGTTAAACTGCCGTTTATAACAACCTCGCCGTTGTTTTTAAGGCAGATACTTGCACCGCCGAGCGATTTTATCATAATCTCACCGCTTTTAAGTTTACTTTCGGCGTTCATTTTAGTACCCGCGCCTTTTGCACCGTTTTCACCGCTTATAAGCAGAATTTCCTGCCCGAACGGCACGGCATAACTGTAGCCGTAGGGCGCATAAGTACTTATATTTTTAGCACACATATTTGATGTTGCCTCGGTTCTGCCGCCTGAGGCAGATGTAACCACCGCCGTTTCGGCAAGTGACGAATCTGTTTTTTTAAACCGTTTGCTAAGCCACATAATTTATCATCTTCCCCTCAGGTCTTCTTTTCATAACAAGCGTTGTTGTTTCGCCCTTTTCATTTTTTGCATAAATAATTTCACTCACAAAAAAACTGCCTTTCTCTGTTTGCACCCTGTCAAAAAGACAAAAATCACACACACCCGAAAGTTTTATTTTAAGGCTGTAATATTCGCCGAGAGAGGCGGTAATTTTTCTTTCAGCCGCCTTTTCCCTCTGCCAGACGGGCAGACCCGAAAGATTTATCCTGCACGAACGCTGAATTTTATTTTTATCTGCAAAATCGGCGGTGCAGTGATATTTATAGCCCTCAGATGCATTGATTTTGTAATCAACACGGCTGATAACACTGCTGCGGCTGATAATGTGTTCCTGCGAAATAATGTTAAAGCCGTCAAGGTGTTTCGCATCTTTTCCCTCACGGTAAATACGCATAACACCGCTTTCATCAATATAAACGGGATAACCCGTCATCATAAAAACAAAATCATTCACCGCCCCGAAACAACTTGTGCCCTTTGAAACAATGTAACTGTTTTTCGTAAAAATATCCGGCAAAGAGCACTTAAAGCCAAACTGCCTTGCGTTATTTATAAAAAGTTGTTTTGCCGTCGGATTTTTATATTCAAACGGCTCTGCTTCATTGTCAATAAGAACAGAAGCAAGACTGCGTGCATAAATAAAATATTCAAAACCGCTCTGCACCCTGCTCTCTTTCTGAAAATCGCAGCAGCCGTTAAAAACAAGGCTGCCGTTACTCTCTGCCTTTACTTTGACAATTTCGCCGAGTTCACAGTCTGTGCCAAAATAAAGGCGCAGTCCTTTGCACGAGGCGTCTGCCCCGTCAATCATCTCATAAGACAGGGCATTTAAAACAGTGTATTCTCTGCCGTTTACATCAATTAAAACAAACTTCATTTGAGCACCACCTTGTCGCCCGGGTCAACCGAAAACGGCGTGGCAAAATCGTTAAGTTCCATAAGCCTTTCAACAGGCACTCTGCATCTGCGTGCAATCTGAAAAAGATTTTCGCCGTCGTCGGCAACAGTATAACTGAAATCAAAAGAAGGCTTTTTGCTGTTTGTGCACTCAACAAAAACAAATGAATACTCATATCTGTTTTTGTCTGCATTAAAACTGAATGTCAGTTCCTTAAAATACACCTTATAAGCGCCTCCCTGCGGCAGATAAAGCCAGCCTTCGCCGCCTTTTTTGTGAAGTGACTCGAGCATCTGAAGTTTTTCGGGTGCAGAAACTCCGTAAAATGAACCTCTGCCCGTAATTTCGGCAGGGCACAGCGCACCGCCGGTAACCCTGCTTTTGCCGTTTAAAAGCGCCTTTTCATTTATAATGCGCCTGTGGCGTATTTCAATAAAATTCGGGTTCACATCAAATGAAAACCCTTTAAATCTCATCTTACCTTTCACCGTCTGCACCTGCCTTTTCATAACCGTCATACCGCTTGCAGTCAAGCATCAGATACTCTGAAATATCATAAACGGTTTCATAATTTTCAAAATCACTCAACTTCTTCACCTCGTATAATAAAGTAGTAGTTATTAGAGTCCCTCTCCAGGGACAAATATGCTA
>CABUAS010000056.1 GCA_902489595.1 uncultured Oscillospiraceae bacterium
AATATAATAAAAATCAAGAAGTAATTGTATCGTCAGAGGTGAAGTTATGAAAAAGTCATACAAAATTGCCTTTTGCGGAATGTTTGCCGCACTTTCAGTAGTTCTTATGTTTCTCGGTGGTATTCTTTATGTTTTTTCGTACACAACCCCGATTTTGCTCGGCATTATCATGCTGATGATTAATAAAACTTTCGGCAAATCTTCTGCACTTATAACTTATTTTTCTGTGTCTGTTCTTTCGATGATACTTGTAAGCGACAGGGAAAGCGTTCTGCTTTATGTTCTGTTTTTCGGCTATTATCCGATTTTGAAAAATAAAATTGATTTGATAAAATCAAAATTTCTACGTGTTCTGATTAAGTTTTTACTGTTCAATATTGCTTTTGCAGCTGCGGAATTGCTGTCATATTATGTTTTCGGAATTCCGTTTTTTGAAGACGGTGTTAAATCAGTATGGATTGTTGCTGCTTTTACCGCCGCGATGAATGTAATTTTTGTTATGTTTGAGTTTCTTTTAAATAAGTATTTTATTTTTTATGTCAGTAAGTTGGAACCAAAAATTAAAAAATTGCTTAAATAAATGAATATTTGTTGAAAAATAATTTTTGTTGATATAAAATAGTTAAAAACTATAAAAAGGATTGTTATTATGCAGGATTTTAAAACTATAGAAATTAAAAGGTCAATTTTTGAAGATAATGACAGAGAGGCAGATAAAGTCCGTGAAGAACTTAAAGAAAACAAAACTTTTCTGCTTAATCTTATGTCTGCGCCGGGCAGCGGCAAAACTACTACACTAAAGGCAACACTTTCCCGTCTTAAAGATAAATACAGTATCGGCGTTATGGAGGCTGATATTGACAGTGATGTTGACGCCCGCACAATCGCTGATACAGGCGTTAAATCAATTCAGCTTCATACAGGCGGAATGTGCCACCTTGACGCAGGAATGACAAAGCAGGGACTCGACAGTTTTAATGCAAACGATTTTGATTGCGTTGTGCTTGAAAATGTGGGCAATCTTGTTTGCCCTGCTGAGTTTGATACCGGTTCAAGCAAAAACGCAATGATTTTGTCTGTGCCCGAGGGTGACGATAAACCGCTCAAATATCCGCTTATGTTTACGATTTCAGACGCAGTTATAATCAATAAAATTGATACCAAAAGCGTTTTTGATTTTGATGATGATGCAGTTGTTGAGCGTATCAAAAAACTTAATCCAAACTGCGAAATTTTCTTCATCAGCGCAAAAACAGGCGAAGGCGTCGACGCCTGGTGCAAATGGCTTGAAAAGCAGATTAACGAGTGGAATAACTGATTATGCACGAACTCGGTATAGTTTATCAGCTTATGAAAACAGTTGATAATATAAAGGCAGAACAAAATGTTGATGAAATTGAAAGTATTACACTTCAAATCGGTGAGATGACCGATATTATTCCGGATTTTATCACAGAGGCGTGGAAAGCGGCTTCCCCTGAAACCGATTATAAAAATACCAAGCTTAAAACAGAAATTATTTCGGCACGGGCAAAATGCGATGACTGCGGTTATGAAGATAAGGTAAAAAACTTTTCATTTACCTGCCCTCACTGCGGCGGCTCAAATCTGAAAATAATTTCAGGCAGAGAATTTTTAATCAAAGAAATTTCAGCAAAATAAAAATGGGTTGATAAATTTATCGACCCATTTTTTATGCCTATTTATAAATTCTTTCGATTCTCGGGTTAATCATTAACGGTGAAATATCAACACTTGCGATGTCGCCGCATTTAACATCCGAACCCGTAATATCTACTGCCGTGTGCGAAAGTCCTATACCGCCGATAACGTGATACAGCCTGCCGTTGATTCTGACATACATCTGCTGCTTTTTGAGAAATTTTTTTATTGCCGAAAGTACATATCTTAAATCAATAAGTTCTTTTTCTTTTGTAAGTCCGAATCCGTCATAGTGTCCGATTGGTACAATGGCAATCTTCGTCTCACGTTTTGTTTTGTAAGTGCCGTTGTAGCCTATGCTGTATCCTGCGGGCACGGTTTTAATATCAATTACTTCCGCCTCAAGCGAGCCGAGCCTGTTAAGATTTGATTTTACTTTAGTAATAACTCTGCCGGTGAAAGCCGAGCCGAGCCTTACACTGTCAAGGCATACATCGTCAACATTAAGCAGAGCAGGGGAATTGGCACAGTGAACAGTGCCTGTTTCACAGCCTGCTTTTTTTATCTGATTTACACAGTCTTTGAAAAGTTCAAGCTGTGTTTTTGTAAGCGGTTCATTTCTGAAAGCGCTTGAAAAATGCGTGTAAATTCCGACAAATTCAAGATTTTCAGCCTTGTAACATTCAATCGCTTTTGAAACTTCACTCGGCATAAAGCCGTATCTGCCCATACCTGTGTCAATTTTAAGATGGCATTTTGTTTTAATTCCTAGTTCTTTTGAAACTTCGTTCATAACTTTGCAGGCGTCAGCTGAACCGATAGTTGCAATACAGCCGTTTTCTGCGATAATTTTTGCCTCTTCTTTTATGCAGGTTGAGCGCATAACGAGTATATCCTCGTCATCAAGAATTTCTTTTAAAACAGGAATGTCCGTCACTTCAGTTACTGCAAATGTTTTAAATCCCTGCTCTTTGAGTATTGACGTGAATTCACGAATACCAAAGCCGTAGCCGTTTCCTTTTACAACGGCAATTATCGGAACTTTTGCTTTTTCTTTCAGTAAATTAATATTTTCAATCAGTTTTGATTTGTCAATAATATATCTGCTCATATGATTCCCGTAATTTTTTAACGTAATTTCTTTTTTAATTCCATAGCAATGTTGTATAATTTGTAAACAGGCTTGTTTATAACATAGTCAAACTCGCCTATAAATTCTTTCATATATCCGCCGAAACCGTGCTTGAAACGCCATAAGCCGTAATGCGGATTTTCGGGATTTTGGCAGTCACCGCTGATTCCGCCGAAATCATAAACTTCACAGCCCCATTCCATACCCCACTTCATCATTGCCCATTGCAGTGCATAGTTGGGGTAAACGTTTCTGTGGGCGTTTGATGATGCACCGTACTGATACTTCATAACATTTCTGCCCCATTTTATGGCGATTGTACCTGCGATTGCTTTGCCTTCATAATATGCCATATAAAGCCTTGCATCTTCGCCCATACAGTCAAGAATCTTTTCAAAATACCATTTCGGTCTTGTAGAAAATCCGTCACGTTCTCCAGTTTCTGCCATAATTGCAACAAAATCGTCAAGTGCCTCTTTGCCCATTACTTTTACTTCAACGCCTTTTTTCGGTGCTTTTCTTATTCTTGTTCTGTAGTCCGATTTAAAAGTGAGCATCAATTCGTCTTCACTCATATTGTTATAGTCAAAGCAGTAAACAAATCTTGGCTGAACATTTTCAAAATCCATACAGCCCGGGTTAAGTTCAATAAATCCCTTGTCTGTAAGATGCTTTTTGTAAGCAGTATTTTCTATAACGATTTCGGGGTCAATCTTAATGCAGTATGCGTTGTATTCTTTTGCAAGGTCGAGCAGCCCGTTAAACAGCTTGTCAAAAGTATCAAAATCATTTTCATCTGCAACAAAACCTCTGCATACGTAAAATAAAGAATACTTTATAACGGGAATAAATCTGATCAATACAGACGCACTGCCGATGATTTTGCCGTCATCATCTTTCAGCATAATTGCTTCCCATTTCCAGGCTGATTTTACCTTTGCCCATTTTGAAGAGTGCTGAAATAATCCTTTAGGATGTTTTTTTATAAAGTCCTCATATTCTGCAAGATTGTCTTTATTAACTCGTTCTATCATTAAACTTCCTCCGAGGTGTTCTGTGTTATAATTATACAAATTATTATACATTCAATTTCTTCATTTGTCTATCATTAATTTGACAATTACTTTGTTATATATTATTATTTGTATGTAAATTAATTTTAGAGGTATTGTTTATGGAAAAGCAGAATTGGGAAAATCCTGAAGTTTTTAAAATTCATAAAGAAGACGGACACGTTATTGCAATGCCGTTTGACAGTGAGGAAAAAGCACTCTCGTGCGAAGAAAGCAATTATAAATTATCGCTTAACGGAATGTGGAAATTCTATTGGCAGAGAGGTCTCAATAATCAGCCTGACGGTTTTGAGAATACTGATTTTAATGACAGTGAATGGGATGAGATTAAAGTTCCGTCAGTGTGGCAGACAGAAGGTTACTCCGTGCCTTATTATTATGCCAGCACATTTCCCCGAGCAATCAGCAGAAAAAAGCATCAGATTCCCAAAATTGACCATAAAATGCAGGAAATCGGCTTTTACCGCCGAACTTTTTCTGTTGACAAAACGTGGCGGAACAGGGAGATTTTTATTCATTTCGGTGCAGTTAAATCAGCGCTTGAAGTGTATGTAAACGGTCAGTTTGCAGGCTACAGTCAGGGGTCTATGACTCCGCACGAATTTGATATTACAAAGTTTGTAAAATTCGGTGAGGAAAATCTTGTTACTGCAAAGGTTTTCAGATATTCAGACGGCACATATCTCGAAGATCAGGATATGTGGTGGCTATGCGGCATTTATCGTGATGTTTATATTTTTGCCGAAAGCGAAGTCTGCCTGCGTGATTTCTTTTTCAGAACAGAATTTGATAATTTTTATAAAAATGCAGAAGTTAAACTTGATTTAAGTATTAAAAATTATAAAGATAAAAAAGGCAATGTAACTGCTGAGGCTAAACTGATTTCCGATACCGGCAGGGAAATTGAAATCGGAAAAGTTACCGAGCGTCTTGCATTTAATACAACTTCTGTAAAATTCAAAAAGGAAGTCAGAAATCCGAAAAAGTGGAGCGCAGAACACCCGAATTTATATACGCTTGTTATCACCGTTTCAATCGGCAAAAAGATTTATACAGTCAAAACTTATAAAGTCGGTTTCAAGCAGGTTGAAATAAAAGGTGAAAAGATTTATTTCAACGGTATGCCGCTTATGGTGCGCGGTGTTAACAGGCACGATTTTGATCCTGATCACGGCTGGGCAGTTCCTAAGGAAAGATATACACAGGATCTTGATATTATGAAGCAGAATAATATCAATTCAATTCGTACATCGCATTATCCCGATGATCCGTATTTTTACGAAATGTGCAATACTTACGGTTTTTATGTTATGGATGAGTGTGAGGTCGAAACTCACGGCGTGCGCCGAAAAGGTATTCCTGGCAGTAATCCTATTTGGACAGGCGCAGTTGTTGACCGTATGGAGCGTATGGTTCTGCGTGACAGAAATAATCCGTGTGTATTTATGTGGAGCCTCGGCAACGAGGCAGGCGACGGCGATAATTTTGCAAAAATGAAAGAAGCGGCTCTTAAACTTGATAACACAAGGCAGTTTCATTATGAGGGCGATTTTGATTTAACTAAAAGCGATGTTATTTCACGTATGTACCCAACCGCCGATATTATGGAAAAACTCGGCAAAAAAGAAGAAATTAAAATCACTCTTTATGATAATATCGCAAATCAGCTTGCGGCAGACAGTAAACCGATTAAGCCTGAAATGTATGAGGGAAAACCGATTCTTCTTTGTGAATATGCTCATTCTATGGAAAATTCACTCGGTAATTTTCAGGAGTATATGGACGATTTTGAGAAGTACGACAATATGTGCGGCGGCTTTATCTGGGATTTTGTAGACCAGACAATTCATAAAAAAGATGAAAACGGCAATGATATGTGGCTTTACGGTGACGATTTTGCAAAGGCAGAACCACGCAAAAAACCGATAGATATTCCGAATACAACCGCCCTTGCAGGTTCAAATACATATTTTTGCGCAAACGGAATTATTGCGGCAGACAGAACAGTTCATCCTCAGATTTATGAGGTGAAAAAAGTTTATGCCGAAATTAAAACAGAGGCGTTTGATATTCAGAAAGGCACTTACAAAGTTAAAAATAAATTCCTGTTTACAGATGTTTCTGCATTTGTATGCCGCTGGTCCATTGAGGCTGAGGGCGAAATTGTTTCGTCAGGCGAACTTGATAAATTTGAATGTGCTCCGCTTTCGGAAACTTATATCACAATTCCTTACGATATTACCGCTCTGCCGCAGGACAGGGAGGTTGTTTTAACAGTTTCGTTCTATACGAAAAAGAAAGCGCCGGGACTTAAATCAAATTATGAAATTGCATGGGATCAGTTTATTCTTAATGCGATTCCGCAGCCCGTAAAGCCTGTTTGTGACGGTGATCTTGATTTTTCAGTGAAAGGCGATAAGGTTGAAATTAACGGTGACGCTTTTGCCGTTAAAGTTAAAAACGGCAGAATTGTAAGCATTTCTATGGATGGCAGAGAAAAACTTAAAACTCCTCTTGAACCGTATTATTTCAGAGCACTTACAGACAATGATATTGATTCTCTCAACTTTGTTCCGCAGACAATTCCTTTCCATCCTTATTATAAGTGGCGAACTGCAAGCCGCAAGGCAAAAGCAATCAAAACTGTAGCCAAAGCAGGTGATGATAACTGTGTTGAAATTCATATTGCGTGGAACACGCCTAATCTGAAAGATTCTGTTTCAACATACAAGATTTATCCCGACAGGCGTATTTATTGTTATTTCAGTGCCGTTCCTACAGCAACTATGGTTAAATTCGGTGCAAGAATGACACTTGACGGCAGCATGGAATATGTCAGCTGGTACGGCAGAGGTCCTCACGCAACATATTGCGACCGCAAAACAGGTGCAAAAATCGGTACATACAAATCAACCGTAACTGCGCTTGAACACCGTTATATGCGCCCGCAGGAAAGTTCAAACCGTGCCGATGTGCATTATTTTACTATTACAGATAAAAAAGGGAGCGGCTTTAAATTCACTTCTTATTTTGATGAACCGTTCAATTTCAGCGCACATCATTATCAGATAGAAGATTTAGAAAAAGCAACGCATACGCATAATATACCGTATAATAACGATATTACTGCTGTTAATATAGACCATATGCTGCTCGGTGTCGGCGGTGATTTGCCGGGTCAGGCATTTGTAAGAGAGCCGTATATTATGAAAAAAGGCGTTAAACAGAGTTACAGCTTTATGATTGAGCCTGTCACCAAATAATTTAAGTTAATTTAATTGATTTTTCGGAGCAGATTATGAAAAGAGTTTTTGCACATATAGGTTTTTCATTTGCAATAACTATGATTATACTTAATTTGCTCCCTATAAAAGGGGCGTTTGCAGTGCTTGTACTTGCAGGCGTTCTTTTTGCTGTTTTTATGATAATTTCCAAAACGCGAAAGGCGGCGGCAGTACCGCTTTGTATGTTTTCGTGTATGCTTGCCGCTGTCATATTTATATCGTTTTCTTACGGCTCTTATCTGCCTCAGCAAAGTTTAGCAAATAAAGAAACCGAAATTCAGTTTTACTTAGCTGATATTCCCGAAAAATCCGATAACGGCTATTTTTATACAGTTAAAACTGCTGATGTTTACTTCGACGGCGCACCGCAGAATATTAAACTGTCTGTTTATTCAAAAAATGAAATTAAGGCAGATTATAATCAGATTGTCAAAGCAAAAGTTAAACTGAAACCTGTTGCCGAAAACGGTTTTAAATCTTACGGAAAATACGCCGATAATATTTTTCTCAGCGCATATTCTTATGACTTTATTGTAACAGATGAAACCGTTTTTAATCCGCTTTCTCCTGTCCTTAAACTCAAAGAAGCGGTTATAAATTATTTTCTTGATAACCTCGTTGGTGACGATGCAGGAGTTGCAATAGCTCTTGTTACGGGGTGCAGAAGTTATATTTCGGATGAAACGTATAATGTATTCAAATCCTGCGGCATAATGCACCTGTTTGCCGTATCGGGTCTTCATCTTTCCGTGTTTGCAGGTTCTCTTTATTTCATTCTTAAACGGCTTCGCTGTCCGAAAAATGTAAATGTTGCCATCACGATACTGTTTGTAATTCTTTATATGGCGTTCATCGGGTTCACCCCGTCAATTCTGCGTGCAGGATTTATGTTTATTCTGATGTGCGTTTCAAAATTATTCAGAAAGAACGATGATTTACTTAACTCTCTCGGGTTTGCTGTGTTTTTGATTTGCCTTAATCCATATGCAGTAACCGATGCAGGCGGAATGCTGACTGTAACTTCCGTACTCGGACTTTCAGTGATTTATCCGAAAATCAAAGTAAAACGAACATTTAAATATGATTTTACTGAATTTATTGCCAATTCATTATCAGCAACAGCTTCCGTAATCATTGCCACTATGCCTGTTATGTATCTCTTTTTCGGTTATCAGAGCCTTGTGTGCATTATACTCAATATTTTTATGATACCCCTTGTTCAGATTTATCTGTATCTGCTTTCGTTCAGTCTTTTCGTGTCGTTTTCACCGTTTGTCAGTCATCTTGTGTTCTATCCTGTTAAATGGATTTCATTTCTGCTGATTAAAATTCTGTATGCTTTTTCAAAACTGTATTTTTTAATGCTTAATCTTGACAGTCCTGCGGTCGGTGCAGTAATAGGCTTTGTCCTAATATTTTTCGGTTTATCATTTATAATTGTAAAAAAACAGCTTAAACTTACTGCACTTCTTTCTTCGGTCATATTTGTTGTTGTAATTTCGCTGAGTGTATTTCTTTCAGCAGGCAATACATATGTTAAAATTGTTTCGGGCAGTGAATCGTCTGCCGTTATGGTTTATGACAGCGAAAATGCTTTTGCGGCAGGTGTAAATGATTTTAAGCAGTACAGTATTGTAAAGAATATTGTGTCAAATCGTAAATTGACTTTGCTTATGGTCATTGATGATGACGGCAGTAAATATTCACAAATGCTCGCTGATGAATTTTCTGCCGTGAATTACATTGCAGGCGATGACGCCGGTAATTTTGATATAAATGCTCAAAATGTTTTGGAATTATCTGAATTTGATATTGATTTATGGTATGGCTTTAATGTAAAATATAATCATAGCGGCGGCAGTGAAACAGTAATACTCAGTATTTATGATTTCAGCCTTGTCTATACAAATGAATTGATAAGCGTTTCGTCTTACAGTGCGGCAGTTTATTCCGATGCAGTAAGTGACTTCGATATTACATATATGGTAAATTCAGCAGGATTTGCGGAAAGAAGAGAAAATAATTGGCTAAGATAGGCGAAAAAGAATTAAAACAGCAGATTAAAAACAAAGAGTTTTCAAATGCTTATTTTATATACGGTGAAGAAAGTTATCTTAAAGAATTTTATGTCAATAAAATGAAAGAGGTTATTGTAGAACCTGCTTTTGCCGATTTTAATTATCATCAGTATAACGGTAAAGATACTTCACTTGACGATATTTTAAAAGATGCCGAAATGCTGCCGATGATGAGCAGTTATGTTTTTATTCAGGTTTCGGACTATCCTTTTTGCGACAGTAAAAGCGACTGTGATATAATAAACGAGTTTTTAACTGACTTGCCAGAAACTACAATTCTTGTGTTTTCATATGATAATATTGCAGTTGATATTAAAAAGAATACTAAATGGAAATCGGTTGAAAGTGCATTTGCAAAATACGGCTCAAGCGTAAATCTTGAAAAACGAACAGAGGGCGACCTTGTAAAACTTCTTGTTTCGGGGTGCAAAAAAAGAGGAGCAGTTCTTACTCCCGATAATGCACGTTATCTTATTTCCGTTTCGGGCAGTGATATTAAAACACTTCTTAATGAAACGGAAAAACTGTCTTCTTTTGTAAACGGCGGTGAAATTACCAAAGATATTATCAATAAACTTGCCGTAAAATGCCTTCAGGCTCGTGTTTATGATTTGTCTAAGGCAATAGTCAAAGGTGATTACAACAAGGCTTATTCGGTTCTTGACACGCTTTTTGCAATGAAAGAGGAAAGTATTTCGGTGCTTTCGGTTATCTCAGGCTGTTATGTTGATATGTATAGAGCCAAATGTGCAAAAATAGCAGGTGAACCTGTTGAAGATGTCGGTAATTATTATAATTATAAGGGCAGGGAATTTGCACTCAGAAACGCTATGAGAGATTGTGCTTCACTTTCGGTTGAGCAGCTGCGCAAATCGCTCGATGTTTTAATGCAGGCTGATAATTCGCTTAAAAGTACAGGTGCAGACAAAAAACTTATTTTAGAGGAAACTCTTGTAAAACTTCTGCTTATTTCCAAAGAGGTAAGTTATGATTAAAATTCAGCAGGCAGTGATAGTTGAGGGAAAGTATGATAAAATCAAACTTTCAAATATCCTTGACGCACTTATAATTGAAACAAACGGTTTTCAGATTTTCAAAGATAAAGAAAAGAAAAATTTTATAAAGCGCCTTGCAGATGAAAGGGGCATTATTGTGCTAACCGATTCCGACCACAGTGGATTTCAGATAAGAAATTTTGTTTCAATGGGTATTGACAAAAGCAAGATTCATCATATTTATATTCCCGATATTTACGGTAAAGAGCGTAGAAAAACCGAGCCGTCCAAAGAGGGCAAACTCGGCGTTGAGGGTATTGATGATGATATTTTAATTAATCTTTTTAACTCATTGAATATCAAATATTCACTTGAAGAAAACAGTGATGCCGTCACAAATTTTGACCTTTACAATGCAGGCATTTCGGGTACTCCCGATGCCAAGAAAAATAAAAAGGTTTTTCTCAAAAAACTTAATCTGCCCGAATTTCTCTCGACAAACTCACTTTTAAGTTACATAAATTCATCAATGACAAAAGAAGAATTTATTGACCTTATTGATGAATTATTCCTATAAATCCTCATTATCCAATCATTATTATTTTACTCCTCTGATCTGTTCCGCAGGGCAGAGGATTTTTATATCCCAAATTATATAAATCTGTGTAAAAACATTCTTGTTCAAAATATTCTTTGATATTCGGGTCTTTACAATCCGAATATTTGGTTATAATCGGCAAATCAGCCGTTTTTTTCATTTTTGAAAGTAATTCTCTGCCTGCTTCGTTAAAGCCTAAAATACGAATGTACGGCGGCTCGGCTGAACTTCCCTCAATTCCGAGATAAGCACGAAGAATAATCCGCCTTATTCTTGACATCGCATATCTTTTTGTTTTAATCAGGCTGTAAAGTTCATTGAGTGAACAGGCGTTTCTGACAGCCCCGTAAATCCTGTTTTCAAGCCCTTCGTTTACATCTGCAATTTTTGCAAAATCGTCTTCGTTCATCTGCCTTAATTTATAAAGTACGGCGCTTTCGCAGTTTTCCATTGTTGATATTTTATTTTTATCCAGCGATTTTCTTATTTCAGACGCACTGTAAAGTGAATCGTCTGTGTCGTGCCCTTTACCGATTCTTCTGATTGCCTTGCAGGGGACAGAGGCAAAGCGCAGATATTCGCAGGCTAAAATATTATTCGGACTGTCAAGCAAATCTGTTTTCAAAACATTTTTTCTTGCCGTGTGGTATGGGATTCCTTTTTTCATCTCATTGGTAATTTCCGCTTTAATTTTTTCATCATTAAGCATTTCTGAGATTTTTTTCAGTTCAGATATGCTGTCATTTTCTGCACCGAATGCAATTTCATCTACTATACCTGTTGACGAAAGCAGATTAACACCCGATTTTGCAAATCCCTCGGCAGACAGTGTTGAACAACAGCTCGGCAATTCAATAACAAGATCTGCTCCGCCTTTTAATGCCGCCTTGGTTCTTAAAAATTTATCGTAAACGGCAAATTCACCCCGCTGAACAAAGTTGCCGCTCATACAGCATATAACTGAATTTCCGCCTGCTTTTACCGTATTAATAAGATATTTATGCCCGTCGTGAAAAGGATTGAATTCACAAATTATACCAGTTACCATAAAAAATTACCTTAAAATTATTAAATATGCTTGACATTGCTTAA
>CABUAS010000057.1 GCA_902489595.1 uncultured Oscillospiraceae bacterium
TCCTTTCGGTATGAGGGACAAAATAGGTTATGCATTCGGTGATATGGGATGTAACTTTTCATTTCAACTTGTATCATCATATATGTATCTTTTTTACACGCAATGTATAGGGCTCAGTGCAAAGCACTGGGCGTGGATTATCATCGTATCAAAAATATGGGACGCTGTAAATGATGTTTTAATCGGCTCTTTGGTAGACAGAAAGCGGATAAGCAAAAAGAGCAAATTTATGCCGTGGATAAGCATAGGTTCCGTAGGTCTTGTTGTGTTTTCAATTATGATTTTCACACCTGTTACGGGATTTTCTCAAATCGGCAAAATTCTATGGTGTCTTGCATCTTACTGCCTGTGGTCGGTTGCATACACAATGATTAATGTGCCCTACGGCTCGCTTCATTCCGTTATCACGGAAGACCCGAAACAGCGCACGACACTTTCCACCTTCAGAAGCATCGGTGCCGCTCTTCCTGCAGTTCTTATTATGATACTGCCTAAAGTTGTTTATAAAGACAATGTTTTGTCGGCAAACAGCCTGTTTATTGTTGCGGTTGTATTTTCTATAGCGGCATTTTTCACGTTTTTCGCTTTAAGAAAAATGGTTACGGAGCGTGTTGTGCGTGAAGACAAAGTTGAAAAAGTAAGTTATATTTCAACCGTAAAATCATATTTCACAAACCGTGCTATGATAGGTATAACTATTGCAACAGTTGCTGTTGTTATTTTCTACAACTCATCAATGTCGGTAAACAATCTTATTTTCCAGTTTTATTTCAACGATGCCGAAAAAGCATCGCTTGCAATGATAGCGTCTTATCTGCCGCTTGTTGCATTTATGCCGTTTGCGTCAAACATTGTTGCAAAAATCGGCAAAAAGAAACTGCTTACCATTTCGGGTCTTGTAAGCGTTATTGCAGGCATTGTTATGCTTGTTCTGCCGATTACGCCTGATTTGAAAGGCATTATAATTTATGTTATAGGATTAATGTTTGTAAACACGGGCTGCTGCGTTTTTCAGATTATTGTATGGGCAATGGTTGCCGACTGTATTGAAGACAGTTACAGAAAAAAAGGCGTTCGTGAGGAAGGCTCACTTTATGCGCTATACTCATTTTTCAGAAAACTTGCACAGGGTATCGGCTCAGCTCTTGTGGCACTGTCGCTCAGTTCTGTCGGCTATATTGAAAGTTCGGCAGTACAGACGGCAGAGGCATCTGCAAACATTAAAAATCTTTATATCATTCTTTTAATCATCGGCCTTGCCATTATGACTTTATCTATGAAATTTGTTTACAACATCGGTTTCAAGGAAGAGCAGGAATTCGGCAAGCCTGCTGAAGAATAAAAGCGGAGGACAATATGAGAGATATAAAAAACATTAACGAAAACTGGCAGTTTACAAAAGAAAAAGAAACCATAACCGTGAATTTGCCGCACACATGGAACGGCACTGACGGCCAGGACGGCGGAAATGATTATTACAGAGGCACCTGCACCTATAAGAAAACAATTTCAAAAGCAGATTTTCCTCAGGGTGAAGAATTTTATTTACAGATTGACGGTGCAAACTCATCGGCAACCGTATATTTTAACGGCAAAAAACTGACTGTTCACCACGGCGGTTATTCCACATTCAGAACAAGACTTGAAAATGTTAAGGACGAAAATGAAATCACTGTTGAGGTTGACAATTCGCCGAACGATTTTGTTTATCCCCAGCTTGCCGATTTCACATTTTACGGCGGAATTTACAGAAACGTATCAATAATAGGTGTGCCGAAAAAGCATTTTGACCTTGAATACTACGGTGCACCGGGTATTGCCGTTACGCCTGTTGCAAAGGTTAATGACTATGAAGTTACTCTTACTGCTTACTGCGACGGTGAAGTTGAATTCACAGTTTATGACGGAGATGAAGTTGTTGAAACTGCAAATGCATCGGGCAAAAACCCGACAGCAATAGTTATTATCAAAAACGCACATTTATGGGACGGAACTGCCGACCCGCACCTTTATACGGCTGCGGCAAAACTGATTGAAAACGGTGAGGCTGTTGACGAAATATCGTGCAGATTCGGCTGCCGCAGTTTTGAAATAAATCCACAGAAAGGTTTTATTTTAAACGGCAGAGAATATCCGCTTAGAGGTGTTTCAAGGCATCAGGACAGACCTGAAATCGGCAATGCTCTCACCTACGAGCACCACAGGGAAGACATTGAACTTATCTGCGAAATGGGTGCGAACACCATTCGCCTTGCCCATTATCAGCACTCGCAGGATTTTTACAATTTGTGTGATGAGAAAGGACTTATTGTATGGGCGGAAATTCCGTATATTTCAAAGCACCTTGATAACGGAGTTGAAAACACAAAATCACAGATGACGGAACTTGTGTGCCAGAATTACAATCATCCGTGTATTGTAACATGGGGACTTTCTAACGAAATTTCAATGAACGGTTCAAGCCGGGCACTGATTGAAAATCACAAAATTCTCAATAATTTAGTGCACAGCCTTGACAAAACAAGACCTACCACGCAGGCGGTTGTTACAATGTGCCGAACAGATGATGAATATGTGCACATCAGTGATATTCTGTCCTACAACCATTATTTCGGATGGTACGGCGGCAATGTTCATATGTATGGCCCTTGGTTTGATGATTTTCATAAAAAATACCCTAACAAGGCAATCGGCATCAGTGAATACGGCTGTGAAGCGCTGAACTGGCACACATCAGAACCCGAACAGGGCGACTATACGGAAGAGTATCAGGCTTATTACCACGAGGAAGTTATTAAACAGATTATTGACAGACCGTATTTATGGGCAACGCACGTTTGGAATATGTTTGACTTTGCCGCTGATTCAAGAGCCGAGGGCGGCGAAAACGGTATGAACCATAAAGGACTTGTAACATTTGACCGAAAATATAAAAAAGACAGTTTTTATGCATATCAGGCATGGCTTTCAGACAAGCCGATGCTGCACATCTGCGGCAAAAGATATGTTGACAGGGTTGAAGACGTTACAAAAATCACAGTTTATTCAAACGCAGATGAAGTAGAACTTTTCGCAAACGGTAAAAGCGTCGGAAAACAGACAAAAGGCAAATACCCGTTCTTCTGTTTTGAAGTGAAAAATGAGGGCGAAACCGTTATTACTGCCAAGGCAGGAGAACTGACCGACGAAAGCAAAATCAGGAAAGTTGACAAATTCAACGAAGATTACAGACTGAAAGAAGAAAATGCCGTAATAAACTGGTTTGAGATAGACACGCCGACAGGCTATTTCTCCGTAAACGACACCATCGGCGATATTCTTGCCACCTTCAAAGGCAAAATCTTTGCACTGAGAGTAATAAAACTGCTTAAATCAAGTTTTGCCGACAAGCCGAAAGATGAAAATAAAAAGCCTGAGAAAAAGGAAAAGAAAAAAGGCGGCGGTCTTTCAATTATGGGATTTTCGCTCAACAAAACAATGCTTGAACTCGGCAAAGGTTTCACCGTTAAGCGTGCAATGATGATGGCAAACGGAATGTTTACAAAAGAGCAGATTCTCGAAATCAACAGAATGCTCAACAAAATCAAAAAGCCTAAAAAATAAGAAAAGATACAATAAAATGACCGACAGAGAGTCGGTCATTTTATTTATTATTAAGTTAACGGGAGGGCACGGAGAATTTGCAATTCGGCAGACCCTTTTGTCTGCTACGCAGACATTTCCCCTAATAGGGGAATAACCTCCCCTACTGTAGGGGGTTGTCTTTAACGACCCTAAAACATCTACTCCTACAAATCAATTCTTTTCAACTGCACTAACTGAGCATCTTTACCGTTACAGCCGTATGTATAAACCACTATAAAATTTTCATCGGCTGCTACGCCGTAACATCTGTCACTGCCGTCAATATCAATCTGATTGGCATAATATTTTTTATTGTCATCAAGCAATTTGGCAAATTTTCCGCTCGGCAGTTCTACCTCTAAATTAAGATAACTGCCATCCATTAAATTAAGTGAATTAAAATTATCAAACTCTTTAATTCCTAAACTTTTAATTTTTTTTAACAATTTTTCCTGCATAAATTTTTCTCCTTTATTTTTTACGGTGCGTCGGGGACGCCGCACCCTACGAATAAATGTGCAAGTAACTATTTTACTATACCCTTTTTAAACATAATATGTGCACCGAGGAGCGATACAATTACGCCGATAGGAATAAGCACGCCCGTGCCGAGTTTGCCGCTGAAAATAAGTATAACCGTCAGCACGGCAATCGGAAGTATTGATATTTTCCAGTGCTTTGCAAGATATGATGCGCAAAGTGCACCAAAAAGCGCAGGCGTTACCTGCTGAAAAGCAGGCGCAAACGGTGAATCCGCATCTGTAATTTTATGCAGAACAGGATAAAACGCAAGCACGCTGACTGCAATAATCGCCGTTGTAACGATTGACGAAACGGCAATTGAAATCGTTGAAATAACCTCACCCTCTTCACTGTTTGGCTCAACATCGGCACTTTCCATTGCACTGAGAGCAACAGGCAGTTTAAGATTTGTAATATTGCCCGTTACAAAACCAAGATAAGTTCCTCCCGTACCGAGCAGAGGTGAATAGGTAAGCACTTCAAGAACGGCGGTAGGATAAAAAACAAGCGCAACAGTTGAAAGACCTTTTGCAATCATGCCGAACTTAGGTGAAACACCGAGATGCCAGCATATCAAAGCAGGAATTGCCACAAAAATGCAAAGTGTTGCCACCGTCCATATTTTGCCGTAGGTATGGGTTTTATTGATATAGTCTTTCATATTAACCCCTCCATTCAAAGAACGCAATATCCTGCGGCAGCACCTGCGCCATAACCATAACAAGCACCATTGCGCCGATCATTGCAAGCGGCATTGCAAAACTTTCAAGCCATTTCATTTTCGGGAGCGTGGACAATTTCTGCAAAATCAGCATCAGCACAACCGAAAAGATAAGTGCAGAAACCGAGAGCAGACCTGCTCCGTCGCCTGTAATTTCCTTCTCACCCTGTCCTGCTATTGCCCTTGCAACAAAAGCGGCAATCAGACCGATGAATGCGGCGGCGCTCATAACCGATGACCAAGCACTGTTTTTTGATGCGGCTTTGCCGATTTTGGACTGAACCTTTTTAAGAAATATGGGAATTAACACAAGCGGCATAATTGAGCCAAGCGTCATAACCCACGCAACCGTACCGAACACCTCGGGGTCGGTAATCGGATTTGCAATACCACCAGTAAGTCCATACGCCTCAATGGCGTTTGTTGCCGCCGTAACCTCATAGGAAATATTGCCGATAACGGTAAGCCTTATCCAGGGAAGAACATAACCAAGACCTGCGGAAAGCGTTAAAACCGTTGCAACAATGCCGATTGCAGGCGCAACAGTAAACAAACCCGATGATACAACTGTGCTTTTAATCGTTGAATTCTCAATACCGAGTTGCTTTGCCCTTTTCATTGCCCTTACAAGAAAGAAAACCGCCTGAGAAATAACAAGTGCAACGATAACAAGGGCGATGATTATCATAAATTTATCTTCTTTAAAGTCCATAATTTCCCCCTACTCTGCCGTCATAATTCTGATATAACGCTTGAAAAATGTTATACCCTGCGTCAACTGCTCAACAGGTATTCTTTCGTTCGTTGAATGCGTTGTAAGCAGTAAAGCAGTGCTGACCGTAAACGGAGCAAATCTGTAAATATTCGAGCACACATTTTCGTAATTATATGCATCTGTGCCACCCATAACAAGATACGGCGCAACGATATTTTTGCTGTCAATCGCAGTAGAAAGTCGGCTTAAGGTTTCAAATGCTCTTGTGTCTGTAGGTGAAATCAGGCTCGGCTCTTTGCCCTTTATAAATTCAATTTCAACATTTTCACCGCCCATATATTTTTCAATATGACGGCGGACATCTTCAATACTCTCACCCGGCATAATTCTGAAATTAACTGTTACACTTGCATTCTGCGGCAGAACATTTGCGGCAGGTGAGCCGCTTGACATTGTAACGGCAGTTGTTGTTCTGACAAGCGATGCGGCAGGCGGAATTTTTGTCATTATTTTAAGCAATAACGGTTTCAAAAGCCACAGATTGCACAGAACAAATCTGCCGATATACGATGTTCTTCTGCCAATCATTGTAAAGAGATTATATACAAACGGCAGCAGTTTCGCCTTAAACTGATGCTTTTCAAGATTGAGTACTTTCTCAGACAGAATACCGATAGCCGTGTGTTTTGGCGGCTGAGATGAATGACCGCCTCTTGCCTTATAAGTAATCTTAAAATCGGCATATCCCTTTTCTGCAACGCCAATGCCCGTTAAATTCGCATCAAGAATTCCTTTAACATTTGCATTCAGCATTGCGCCGCCCTCGTCAACAACGCTGTCAAGGTGAACACCCTTTTCCTCAAGTTTTTTGGCAAGCTCGTGAGCACCGTTATTTGAGCCTGCAACAATCTCCTCATTATGACCGAAGCAAAGATATACACTTCTTACAGGCTGATAGCCCTCTTCAAGCAGAGTCTCAACACTCTCCATAAGGCTGATGAGGTGATTTTTCATATCAAGCGCACCCCTGCCCCAGATAAACTCACCGTCATTATAGCCCTCAAACGGCGGATGCTCCCAGTCGCTCTCAGTGCCCTCTGAAATCGGCACAACATCCTGATGTGCAAGAAATGCAATCGGGTCAAGACTTTCATCACTGCCCTGCCAGAAATACAAAAGACTTGCCGCAGACACTTTTTCAACGCTCAGATTTTTGTGCACAAGCGGATAGGAGGTTTTAAGGAATTCGTGAAATTTTTCAAATTCGCCCCAATCCGTTTCACTGTCATCTGCATGTGAAATAGTTTTAATTTTAATAGCGTCAGAAAGATTTTTCTGTGCCCTGTCGGAATTTACGGCTTCATCTGCAAACTCCTCGCTGACAGGCGCCTCGCTTTTAAAGAAAGCCGCCCTGATTAATGTTATCACAATGAACACTGCCAAAATGCCCAAAGCAATAAGCAAAATTGTTTTCACCATATTTATCCCTCCAAATATTCTATATTTTCATTATATACCATTTTTCAAATAAAGGAAAGCACAAAAAGCACTATGCAAAATTACATAGTGTTCTAAATAAATTATAAAATAATACTTTTTAAAATACTGTCTTTCATTTTAACATAATAAATGATATGCTCAACCGTTTCCTTAACCTCGCTGATACCGAGTTGCTGTTCTTCGGCGGTATCACATTCAATCAGCAATGCACGCCTGATATTATATTCAAGCCATTCGAGTCTTCCGCAATTACCGTAATACATAATCTCCCAATCGATATTAGTATCAAGATTTGTATTTTCAAAATACGCTTTAAAAAAGGCATTAAATAACTCAAAATTTATATTACAATTTTCAAACCTCTCACCGCTCGACACAAGCGTCTTGCGCTCAATCAATTTTTCCTCATCAGCCTTTAAAATAAATGCCATCTGCTTTTGCAGTCTTTTGCTGATTAAATTATTTTCCATAACATCACCGAAACTAATATATCATTTTTACTGCCCGTTTGCAACAGTCAGGCAAACAAAAAGAGAAGATGCAGATTTTTTGCATCTTCCCCCGTTTTTATTTTTTATTATGGCAGGTGCCGCTCATCGGGCAGTCTGCACATCCGCAGCCGCAGGAGGATTTGCCTTTCTTTTTATCACGGACAATTCCTGCAATAATCACTGCTGTAATAATTATCAATACTAAACAAATCAGTATTGTTGCAATATTTTTTGAAATCCAAGCTAACATTTTTATTTCTCCTGCCTTTAAAAATTTATTTCGTTACTTTAACATTTTTTGTAAGTTTTGTAGATTCCTTATACGGTCTGAACAACATATAAAGCATACCTGCAAGAATTACTGTTGCAAAGATTAAACCGATAATCTGAGCATTGCCTGTAAAGAGCAGACCAAACTGATTTACCATAAGAGCAATTACATAAGCAAACAGACACTGATAACCGACTGCAAACCAAGTCCATTTTGCGCCGTTCATCTCACGCTTGATTGCACCGATAGCCGCAAAGCAAGGTGCGCACAGCAGATTGAATACAAGGAATGAGTATCCCGAAATACCGCTGAATGCGCCTGCAAGAGCCCGATAAGCGGTACCTTCTTCGCCGCCGTAAAGAATACCCATTGTGCCGACGATGTTTTCTTTTGCAACAAGACCTGTGATTGACGCAACCGCTGCCTGCCATGTGCCCCAGCCGAGAGGCTTGAAAATCCATGCGATTGCGCCGCCGATTGCGGCAAGAACGGAATAGTCAATTTCATCTTCTGCAAGCATACGGAAAGAGCCGTCGATAACGCCGAAGTAAGTAGCAAACCAAATTACGATTGTTGAAAGCAAAATAATTGTGCCTGCTTTCTTAATGAACGACCAGCCGCGCTCCCACATACTGCGCAGAACATTGCCGACAGTAGGCAGATGATAAGCAGGAAGTTCCATAACAAACGGAGCAGGCTCGCCTGCAAACGGTCTTGTTTTCTTAAGCATAATGCCTGAAATAATGATTGCCGCCATACCGATGAAATAAGCCGATGTTGCAACCCAGGCACTTCCGCCGAAAATTGCGCCTGCAATCATAGCGATAAACGGAACTTTGGCACCGCAGGGAATAAATGTTGTAGTCATAATTGTCATTCGGCGGTCACGCTCATTTTCGATTGTACGGGACGCCATAATGCCGGGAACACCGCAGCCCGTGCCGACAAGCATCGGAATAAAGGATTTACCCGAAAGACCGAATTTTCTGAAAATACGGTCAAGAACAAAAGCAATACGGGCCATATAACCGCAAGCCTCAAGGAAGGCAAGAAGCAGGAATAAAACAAGCATCTGCGGCACAAAGCCGAGAACTGCACCTACACCGGCAACAATACCGTCGCTAATAAGACCCGAAAGCCAGTCAGCAGCACCTGCTTTTTCAAGTGCATTTCCTACAAGAACGGGAATACCTGGCACCCACACGCCGTAGTCGGCAGGATCGGGTTCTTCAAATCCGTTCTGTTCAAAATAACTTACCGCATCGGTATAAGTCATTCCCACGGTTGATTCTTCATCTGAACCTTCGGGTATACTGTCATAATACGCCGTCATTGTATCTACTGCCAATGTTTCTTCATCTTCAACATCAACTTCTGCCGTTGATTCACTTGCCTGAAATGCTTTCATCTCTGCCAGCGCAGAATCTTCGTCGAAATCTTCAGCCTCGGTATCAAGACCGATAAATGCGTCAACAGCCTGCATTGCAGAAGTGTATTCATCGCTGACTTCGTTATATGCCGAACCGCCGATACCTAAAAGATGATAACCATCAGCGAACAGACCGTCATTTACCCAGTCGGTAGCCGCAGTGCCTACAGTTACCATAGATATATAATACACCAAAAACATAATAATTGCAAAGATAGGCAAGCCTAACCAACGGTTAGTAACAATTCTGTCAATTTTGTCTGATGCTGAAAGTTTGCCTGCTGACTTTTTCTTATAACAGCCTTTAATAATCTCACCGATATAAACATAACGCTCATTTGTGATGATTGATTCTGCGTCATCATCCATTTCTTCTTCGACGGATTTGATGTCTTCTTCAATATGAGCGAGTGTTTTGGAATCAAGTTTTACCTGTTCGAGCACTTTGTCATCACGTTCAAATATTTTGACAGCATACCAGCGCTGCTGTTCCTCAGGCATATTATGTACTGCCGCTTCTTCAATATGTGCAAGAGCGTGCTCTACCGTGCCTGAAAAAGTATGCATGGGCATTGTTTTTGTATTTTTCGCCGCATAAATCGCTGCCTCAGCCGCCTCTGCAACGCCTGTACCTTTAAGGGCGGAAATCTCTACAACCTTGCAGCCAAGTTGTCTTGAAAGTTCTTCAGTATTGATTTTATCGCCGTTTTTACGGACAATATCCATCATATTGATTGCAACAACCACAGGAATTCCGAGTTCTGTAAGCTGTGTTGTAAGATAAAGATTTCTCTCTAAATTTGTGCCGTCAATAATATTCAGAATTGCGTTTGGGCGCTCGGTGATAAGATAATTTCTTGCCACAACTTCCTCAAGCGTATATGGAGAAAGAGAATAAATACCGGGAAGGTCAGTGATAATCACACCATCGTGCTTTTTTAGTTTACCTTCCTTTTTCTCTACCGTAACGCCCGGCCAGTTTCCGACAAACTGATTTGAACCGGTAAGAGCGTTGAACAGCGTGGTTTTACCGCTGTTAGGGTTACCCGCAATGGCAATTTTTAAATCCATGTCATTTTCTCACTTTCTGATTAGTTGTAGCTAACTCATCTTTTTAAAAATATGGGAGAAACCTCCCACAAAAATTTACTCAACTTCAATCATTTCCGCATCTGCTTTACGGATTGAAAGTTCATATCCTCGCACATTGATTTCGACAGGGTCGCCGAGCGGAGCAACTTTTCTTACATAAAGTTCCACACCCTTTGTGATACCCATATCCATAATACGGCGTTTAACCGCACCTTCACCGTGAAGTTTTACAACACGGACTGTATCGCCGACATTTACGGTTTTAAGTGTTTTCATAATGTATATCCTCCTATCAAAAATTATTTATTAACTACACAGAAATCAAATCATAATTTTCTGTGCCATTTCCTTGCTTATTGCAATTCGGGATTCCTTAACATTAACAATAACATTTCCGCCCATAATATTTATAATCGTTACAGCACCGCCTGTTACAAATCCGAGATTTTCGAGGTGCGCTTTAACCTCAGGCTTTCCGCCGATTTTGCGTATAATATTTTCTTCTCCTGCCTGTGCCAATGTAAGGGGCATCATATTTTCACCTTCCGATATTCGATTAGTTATCGCTAACTTATAATCAATAAATATAGTTAGCCTTTGCTAACCACATTTATTATACATCAATATTACGATTTGTCAACAGTTTTTTATAAATAATCGAAAAATGTTTAAATCAGTGATTTGAACAGCTGTATGATACTGCACTGTGTTACGCAAAAAGCAATTACCGAGCGGCAGCAGCATAACCAAAACATTTTTATATCGGTATAATTTCGACCGTATATTACCGTTTTATCTTATTGAAATATATTAATAACTATGTTAAAATACAGATTTAGTAAAGAGGTTTTGCTTATGAATTATCTGACATATCTGCCTGTATGGAATAAACTGAACAGTTCTCAGCAAAATATGCTGACTGAATCGGCAATGAACCGCAATTTCAAAAGGGGCGAACTTTTGCATAACGGGTCGGCAGACTGCACGGGTCTTATACTTGTAATCAACGGTCAGCTGCGTGCTTTTACTATGTCTGATGATGGCAGAGAGATCACGATGTACCGCCTTTTTGAGCGTGATATTTGCCTGTTCTCCG
>CABUAS010000058.1 GCA_902489595.1 uncultured Oscillospiraceae bacterium
CGGAAAAAATAATTAACTAAGGAGAATTTTAATGGCACAACTGAATAACCAAAACGATAAGAGCGCTAACGGAAAACGGAATTCCAAAAAGCGCTGTTATACTTATCGCAAGGTAACTAAAAGACCGTATCGCAGAGAGAAACCTGTCAATGAAACTGTTAAAGTTTCGTTTTTGGGCGGTATGAACGAAATCGGTAAAAATATGACCGTTTATGAATACAAAAACGATATGTTTATTGTAGACTGCGGTCTCGCATTCCCGGGTGCAGAACTGCCGGGTGTTGATCTCGTTATACCTGATTTTGCGTATGTTGAAGAAAATATCAAAAATGTTAAAGGTCTTATTATCACACACGGTCACGAAGACCATATAGGCGGTATTGCATACCTTCTTAAAAAATTCAATATTCCGATTTACGCCACAAGGCTTACTATCGGTTTAATCAAAGGCAAACTTCAGGAGCACCGACTTCTTGATATTGCCGAACTTCACGAAATCAACCCGAGAGATACAATAAAACTCGGTGCATTTGAAGTTGAACTTATTCATGTTAATCACTCAATTCCTGATGCAGTAGGGCTTGCAATCAAATGTCCTGCCGGAATTCTTATTCACACAGGCGACTTTAAAATTGATACAACGCCTGTTGACGGCGATATGATTGATCTGACCCGTTTTGCCGAATACGGCAAAAAAGGCGTTCTCGCACTGTTTCAGGACTCTACAAATGCAGAGCGTCCGGGTTATACAATGAGTGAAAAAACTGTCGGTGAATCATTTGAAAATCTTTTCAGAAAAGCGGGCAAAAGGCGTATTCTTGTTGCAACTTTTGCATCAAATATTCACCGTGTTCAGCAGATTATTGATGTTGCAAAACAGCTAAAAAGAAAAGTTGCCGTTCTCGGCAGAAGTCTTGAAAATCTTGTTCAGGTCGGCGAAGAACTCGGCTATCTTAAAGTTCCGAAAAATGTTTTGATAAACATAAACGAAATCAGTTCATATGCCGATGATAAACTTGTTATCATAACTACGGGTTCACAGGGCGAACCTATGAGCGCACTTACGAAAATGGCATTCGGCGAACACAGAAAAGTATCTGTTACACCTAATGATTATGTTATTATTTCTGCAACTCCTATTCCCGGTAATGAAAAAATGGTCGGCAATGTCGTAAACGAACTTATGAAACGCGATATTGAAGTTATTTACGAAAAAATGTACGAGGTTCATGTTTCAGGCCACGCCTGTCAGGAAGAGCTTAAACTTATGATGAGCCTTATTAAACCGAAGTATTTCATTCCGGTTCACGGTGAACAGAAGCATCTTCAGAAACACGCCATGCTTGCGCAGTCAATGGGAATACCAAAAAGCAATATTTATATAGGCGGTATTGGAAAAAGCATCGAAATCAGCGAAAAAGGCATTGTTCCTGTATCAGATGTTCCGAGCGGAGAAATTTATGTTGACGGTATCGGCGTAGGCGATGTGGGAAATATCGTTCTTAACGACAGAAAAAGACTTTCTGAAGACGGTCTTGTTATTGTTGTTGCTACTATTGATACCCAGTCGGGATATATTGTCAGCGGTCCTGACATTGTAAGCCGCGGTTTTGTTTATGTTAAAGATAATGAAGATTTGATGAATGAGGCAAAGCAGATAGCCGTTGATATGATTTATAAAAACTATAATACAAAATATCACGACTGGAATCAGGCAAAATCTGCGCTGAAAGACGGTATTTCAAAACTTATGTATGACAGAACTAAAAGATCCCCGATGGTTTTGCCTATTTTTATGGAAATTTAGTATTTTTATAAGGAGAATTATTATGAAAGTTATTTTAAAACAGGATGTTAAAAGTCTCGGCAAAAAAGGCGAACTTGCAAATGCATCAGACGGTTATGCAAGAAACTTTCTTATTCCGAAAGGTCTTGCTATGGAGGCAAATACTGCCGCTATGAACGACTTTAATAACAAAGAATCTGCAAAAAAATATCATAAGGAAGAAGAAATCAAAGCCGCAAAGGCTGATGCCGAAAAATTAGAGGGCAAAACTTTTAAGCTCACTGCCAAAGCAGGTGCAAACGGCAAACTTTTCGGCTCTGTTACATCAAAGGATATTTCTGCGAAAATTAAGCAGGATTTATCTCTTGATATAGACAAAAGAAAAATTGTTGTTGATGATATTAAACAGTTCGGCACGTATGAGGCTGAATTAAAAGTTTATCAGGGTATCAGCGCCAAAATTTTCGTTCAGGTAACAGAGGCATAATCAAAAGATTATTTTTATAAATTCAAGGAATTAGGTGAACAAAATGCCTGATGTAAACAGTTCAAATTCAGTAACACTGCCATACAGCCTTGAGGCAGAACAGGCGGTTCTCGGTTCAATATTAATTGACCCTGACTGTATGGAAGAGGTTGTAAATATTGTTAAACAGGAATATTTCTTTCTGTCATCACACAGAGTTATATTTTCATCAATGATGACAATGTATTCAGGTTCAAAAGCAAAAATTGACCCTGTTGTAATTGCAGATATTCTTGTTAAAGAAGGACTTTATGATGTTGCGGGGGGCAGAGAATATCTAATTACTCTGCGTGACAGTGTGCCTTCTACTGCAAATGTTGAAACATATGCAAAAATAGTTGAAGAAAAATACCTTCTGCGAACTCTTATTACAACATCACAGGAAATCATTGAATCTGCAACAAGCGGCGAAACAGACGCTAATCTTCTTCTCAATTCTGCCGAACAGAAAATTTATGATATAAGGCAGGGCCGTGAATCAAACGGTCCTAAGAAGATTTCAGATGTAATTATTAACGGTGTTTATGACAGGCTTTACAAACTCACAGGTGAAGATAAAGAAAAATATCAGGCAATACCGTCAGGTTTCGGTATGCTTGACAAGTACATAACAGGACTTAATAAATCCGATTTTATTCTTATCGGCGCCCGTCCTGCTATGGGTAAAACTTCATTTGCTTTAAACCTTGCACAGAATGTTACAATGATGGCTAAAAAAAAGTGTGTTTTTTTCAGTCTTGAAATGACAAAGGAACAACTTGCAGAAAGACTTTTGTCTGCAAGGGCAGGCGTGCCGAGTACTAAACTGCGCACAGGCGAACTTACCGATGATGAGTGGGTGCGTCTCGGCAATGCCGCAGGCGATTATGATAATGTTGAACTTTATCTTGATGATACTGCGTCAATCACCGTACCCGAAATCAAGTCAAGAGTACGCAGGCTGAAAAATGTAGATATTATTCTGATTGACTATTTGGGACTTATTCAGTCTGCAACACGAAAAGAAAACCGTGTTCAGGAAGTTTCTGAAATTACAAGGCAGTTAAAAATGCTTGCTAAAGAACTTAATATTCCCGTTGTTTGCTGTGCTCAGCTTTCCCGTGGTACAGAGGGCAGGGGTAAAAGTCATAAGCCGCAGCTTTCCGACCTTCGTGAATCAGGTTCTATTGAACAGGACGCAGATATTGTTATGTTCCTTTACAGACCCGATTATTACCGCAATGAGGTTGATGAAGATAAACAGGATGATATTGATGAAAATCTTACAGAACTTATTGTTGCGAAAAACAGGCACGGCGCTGTCGGCACAATCGAAATGACATTTGATAAAGAATTTACAAGATTCAGAAGTATTGATAAAAAATATGAACAATAATATAACCGATTTTGTAAATCGGAAACACTTTATTTCGGGAAACGAAACAATACTGATTGCTTTTTCAGGCGGTGCGGATTCTGTTTTCCTTGCAGAATATCTGCTGAGTATTAAAGATGAATATAATTTAACGCTTAAAATTGCTCATATGGAGCATGGAATCAGAGGGCAGGAAAGCCTTAATGATTGCAAATTTTCAAAATTATATGCATTAAAACACAATATTGAGTTTTTTGAATGTCATATTGACGCTGTAAAAGAGGCAGAAACTGCAAAAATGGGTGTTGAAGAATACAGCCGTAAAAAGCGGTATGAATTTTTTGACACGATAAAATGTGATAAAATTGCAACAGCACATAATCTTACAGATAATGTTGAAACAATGCTTTTCAGAATTGCACGAGGCACTTCAATTCACGGCATTTGCTCAATTCCCGTTAAGCGTGGTAAAATTATAAGACCTTTGCTTAGCATATCAGGGGAAGAAATAAGAAATTATCTTGATGAAAACAATATTGATTACTGTATTGATTCCACTAATTCAGATAATGCTTACAGCAGAAATTATATCAGAAATATCATAATTCCAGAATTTAAAAATATAAACGGCTCTTTTCTCAATAATGCCGCAAGGCTTATTGAAAATTCAGCTGAAAGTGAAGAAATAATTTCTGTTTATATTAATAATGTTTATAATTCTGCTTTTGAAAACGGTAAACTTCTTATCGGTAAATTAAAAGAGCAAGCTGTAGGAGTTACCAAAAGAGTTGTAATAAAATATTTTAATAACTGCGGCGCTGAACTTGACAGCAGACATCTTGATAATATTATGAATTTGCTTGATAAGCAAGGCAAAGTGCAGATTAAAGGCAATAAATTTGCCTTTTCAGATGGTAAATATTTAAGATACGGCGAGTTTAAAGATGCTGATTTTTCTAAAATATCATTAATAAAACAAATAATTAGTGTAAATTCTGAAAAAGATTTTTTAAATAACTGTGAATTATTGAATAAAAAGTTTGATTTTTACTGTGATTATGATAAAATAATTGGCAATGTATCTGTGCGTGAAAGAAAAAGAGGCGATTTTATTTCGCCAGCAAACCGCAAATGCACAAAAACATTAAAAAAACTGTTTAATGAATATCATATTCCCGTTGAAAAAAGGAACAGTGTTCCTGTAATATGTGACGAATGCGGCGTTATAGGAGTATACGGATACTGTGCTGACGAAAGAGTAAAAACCGATTTCAACACAAGGAATATTTTAACTATAGTTATCCATATGGATACGGAGGACAATAATTAATGAAAAATTTGGCAAAAAACTGGAAAATGATTTTGTTTTATGTGATTTTACCCGTTTTGCTGGTGGGAGCGGCGTTTTATTTTCTTAATGCGCAGAACCCAAAAGAACTAAAGTACAGCGAAGTTGTAAATCTGTTTAAAACCGATCAGGTTACTGAATTTACTATTGATTTAACATCAGGTTCACTTGTCTATAAAACAGTTGATAATCCCGATGAAACAAAAGAGTATAAAGTTCCGAGTGTAACTTATTTTCTTGATGATATAAGAGACAGTGTAACAGAACATAATGAGAATAATCCCGATAATCAGATTGTCTATAACTATATAAAAGGAACTTCAAGAAGTTGGATTATAAGTCTTTTGCCGTCACTTCTGCTCGGTGCTCTGCTTGTTGTCGGCGCAGTATATATATTTAAAAAGATGAATGATACAATGCAGGGCGAGAATAACCGAACGCTCGGATTTGGCAGAATTAAAACAAGATCCCTTGAAAATTCAAATGCCAAAGGCATTACCTTTAAAGATGTTGCAGGCTGCGACGAAGAAAAAGAAGAACTTCAGGAACTTGTTGAATTTCTTAAAGACCCTAAAAAGTTTACGGAACTCGGTGCAAGAATACCGAAAGGCGTACTTTTGGTAGGCCCTCCCGGAACCGGTAAAACCTTGCTTGCAAAAGCTGTAGCAGGTGAGGCAAGTGCACCGTTTTTCTCAATTTCCGGTTCTGATTTTGTTGAAATGTATGTCGGCGTAGGTGCGTCAAGAGTTCGTGATTTGTTCTCGCAGGCAATAAAAAAAGCCCCGTCGATCATCTTTATTGATGAAATTGATGCAGTCGGCAGACACAGAGGAACAGGCAACGGTAACAGTAACGATGAAAGAGAACAGACCCTTAATCAGATGCTTGTTGAGATGGACGGTTTTGGCACAAACAGCGGCGTTATAGTTATGGCTGCAACAAACAGACCCGACGTTCTTGACCCCGCACTTTTAAGACCCGGTCGATTTGACAGGCAGATTACCGTAAACAAACCCGATGCGCAAGGCAGGGAAGATATACTGAAAGTCCATTCAAGATTAAAACCCCTTGCACCTGATGTCAATCTGCATGATATTGCGATGGATACAATAGGCTATACAGGTGCAGATCTTGAAAACCTTTTAAACGAAGCTGCACTGTTAGCCGCAAGAAGACATAAAAAAGCTATTACTGCAACTGAAATTACAGACGCGGCCGCAAGAGTAGAAATGGGTACCGAAAAGAAATCCCATAAATATTCTGATAAAGTTAAAAAACTTACCGCATATCATGAGGCAGGTCACGCTGTTGTTTCGTATTATCTTGATAAGCATGACCCTGTTAAAGAAATTTCAATAGTACCGAGAGGTCTCGGTGCAGGCGGTTATACTTGGTATCAGTCGCAGGATGAAGATATGCAGTCAAGAGAGCAGATGCTTGAATTTCTTGTATCACTTCTCGGCGGCCGTGTTGCCGAGGCAATTTCGCTTGATGATATTTCAACAGGCGCGTCAAACGATCTTGAACGTGCATCACAGATTTGCCGTGTTATGGTTACAAAATACGGTATGAGCGACGGTATAGGTCCTGTTGTTTATAAAGACAGCAGCGATGATTACTTCTATGAAAAGAATTATAGTGAGGCAACTGCTGAGAGAATAGATAAAGAAATTGAAAAAATGCTCAGAAATGCTTATGAAAAAACTGAAAGTATCCTCAAAGAGCATAATGAAAAACTTATTCTTGTTGCTGATACGCTTATCGAAAAAGAAAAAATTTCAGGCGAGCAGTTTAAATCTCTTATGGAAACAGGCGAACTTCCTGCCGAAGAAGAGATTATACCGGCCGAAAATGAAACTTCAAATACAGCGGAAGATGTTGCTGAATCAACAGAAAACGCTTCCGAAAATGCAGATGAAGTCACTGTGGAATCTGATGATAATTAATCAGCAGACAGTGAATAAATATAAAATTTATTGAGTGAGAGTATTAATTTATTCTCACTCATTTTCTTTATATTGTAATAATTGTTACAAAATCTTGACAAAAATACAATATCTTGTATAATATTATTCTGTAAAACTATTGCTCGGAGGGTAATATGCCAAAAAATAAAGAATACGGTAACGAAAGCATTAAATCATTAAAAGGTGCTGACCGTGTAAGAAAAAGACCTGCCGTTATTTTCGGCTCAGACGGAATTGAAGGCTGCCAGCATTCAATTTTTGAAATTATGTCAAACTCAATCGACGAGGCAAGAGAGGGCAGAGGCAATAAAATAATTGTAACTCGTTTTGAAGACGGGTCTATTGAAATTCAGGATTTCGGTGCAGGTATTCCTGTTGACTACAACTCTGCCGAAAAAACAGAAAACTGGAAACTGCTTTTCTGTGAAATGTATGCAGGCGGTAAATATGATGCGGGTTCTGATAATTACGAGTATTCACTCGGTTTAAACGGCCTCGGTCTTTGTGCCACCCAGTATGCATCCGAATATATGGATGCTGAAATTCACCGCGACGGTTTTTGTTATAAACTTCACTTTGAACACGGCGAAAACATTGGTGGGCTTGATAAACAACCATATGATAAAAAAGATACAGGTTCCCGCATTAAATGGAAACCCGATTTAAAAGTCTTTACCGATATTAATGTTCCGCTTGATTATTTTAAGGAAACTATAAAAAGACAGGCTATCGTTAACGACGGCGTTACTTTTGTGCTTAAAAATCAGACGGGGGCAAAATTTGAAACTTTTGAATATTCATATAAAAACGGTATTAAAGACTATGTAGAAGAACTTGCCGCCGACACTGCGTTTACAACGCCGCAGTACTGGGAATGTGAAAGAGTCGGCAGGGACAGAGCCGATTTAAAAGATTATAAACTTAAAATTAAAGCGTCACTTTGCTTTTCGCAGAAAATTCAGCTTAAAGAATATTATCACAACTCCAGTTTCCTTGAACACGGCGGTTCGCCCGATAAAGCATTCCGCAGTGCCTTTGTTAATGAAATCAACGCTTATCTTAAAGCAAATAATAAGTATAATAAAACCGACAGTCAGATTAATGTTCAGGATGTTGAAGATATTTTAATTCTTGTGGTTTCATCTTTTTCTACGCAGACATCTTATGAAAATCAGACCAAAAAGGCAATAACAAATAAATTCATTCAGGATGCTATGACTGAATTTTTCAGAAAACAACTTGAAGTTTATTTTATTGAAAATAAAATGGAGGCTGAAAAAATTGCCGACCAGGTTATTATCAATATGCGCAGCCGTATTAAGGCTGAAAATACCCGTAAGTCATTAAAGAAAACTTTACAGACTAAAATGGATATGACCAACAGGGTGCAGAAATTTGTTGACTGCCGTTCAAAAGATGTTAATGAACGAGAAATCTTTATAGTAGAGGGCGACTCTGCTCTCGGCGCCTGCAAACAGGCGAGAGATGCAAATTTCCAGGCAATTATGCCTATCAGAGGTAAAATATTGAACTGCCTCAAATGCGAATATGATAAAATATTTAAGAGCGAAATCATCACCGATTTAATTAAAGTGCTCGGCTGCGGCGTTGAAGTTCGTTCAAAAGCCTCAAAAGATTTAACTGCTTTTGATATGAATAATCTTCGCTGGAGTAAAATTTTGATTTGTACCGATGCCGATGTTGACGGATTTCATATCAGAACACTTGTCTTAACTATGATTTACAGACTTATGCCCAAACTTATTGAGGATGGCAGAGTGTTTATTGACGAATCACCGCTTTATGAAGTTACCTGCAAAGACCAGACTTATTTTGCTTATGATGAAGTTGAAATGGAAAAAATCAGGCAGGAAATCGGTAATCAGAAATACACTGTTCAGCGTTCAAAAGGTCTTGGTGAAAACGAGGCTGAAATGATGGCGCTTACTACGATGAACCCTGCCACAAGGCGTCTTATTCTTGTAACACCCGATGAGGCAGAAAAAACATCACAAATGTTTGATTTGCTCCTCGGTGATAATCTTGAGGGCAGAAAACAATATATTACCGATTTCGGCCACCTGTATATAGATTCGGCCGATGTAAGTTAAGGAGGTTTAAATTATAATGGCAAAAAGAAAAAAGACTTCAGAAACAAATAAGCCCCTTAACAGTAATGTTCATATTGAAAACGCCGGCACAATACGAAACGAAGTTATTACCGACGCTCTTACAAATAACTTTATGCCTTATGCAATGAGCGTTATTCTTTCACGTGCCATTCCCGAAATTGACGGTCTTAAACCATCGCACCGTAAACTCCTTTATACTATGTATAATATGGGGTTGTTAAAGGGCGGCGTTATTAAAAGTGCTAATATTGTCGGCAGAACCATGCAGTTAAATCCGCACGGCGATGCATCAATTTACGAAACATTGGTAAGACTTTCAAGGGGCAATGAGTCGCTTCTGAATCCATTTGTCGAGTCGAAAGGTAACTTCGGTAAAGCATATTCCAAAAATATGGCGTTTGCGGCATCACGTTATACCGAAGCTAAACTTGCACCTATCTGTAAGGAACTTTTCGACGATATAGATAAAGATACTGTTGATTTTGTTGATAACTATGACAATACAATGAAGGAACCGAGAATTCTGCCCGTTACTTTCCCGTCAATACTCTGCAATGTTACTACAGGTATTGCGGCGGGTATGGCTTCTTCAATAGCATCTTACAATCTTAAAGAAATTTGCGAAACAACAATCGCGCTCATGAAAAATCCCGAACACGTAATTTCAGATACTCTGATCGCACCTGATTTTGTCGGCGGCGGATACATTATTTATAATAAAGAAGAATTTGACAAAATCAATGAAACGGGACGCGGCTCTGTCAGAGTGCGTTCCAAGTATACTTATGATAAATCCGATAACTGTATTGATATTACGCAAATTCCGCCTACAACTACGGCAGAAGCAATAATTGATAAGATTATTGAACTTGTTAAGGCGAATAAAATCAGAGAAATATCAGATATCCGTGATGAAATAAGTTTGAAAGGTCTTAAAATCACGATTGATTTAAAACGCGGCACTGATCCTGATAAACTTATGACTCGTCTTTATAAAATGACAACACTTGAGGATTCTTTCTCCTGTAATTTTAATGTTCTTATTGACGGCGTACCGAAAGTTCGCGGCATTCGTGAAATTCTCAATGAGTGGATTAAATTCAGACTCAACTGTATCACCAGAAGAATTAATTTCAGTCTTAATAAAAAAAGAAAACAACTTCATTTATTAAAAGGTCTTTCAAAAATTCTTCTTGATATTGATAAGGCAATTAAAATTGTTCGTGAAACCGAAAGCGAATCTGATGTTGTTCCAAACCTTATGATTGGTTTCGGAATTGATGAAGTTCAGGCTGAATATGTGGCTGAAATCAAACTCCGTCATCTTAACCGTGAATATATTTTAAAACGAATTGACGATATAGAAAAGCTTGAAAATGAAATAGCCGACCTCGAAAAAACACTTTCAAGCGAAACAAGAAAGAAAAAAATCATCATTGCCGAACTTGAAAATGTTATTAAAAAGTACGACAGCGGCAGAAAATCTGAAATTCTTTACGATGTTTCTGAAGAAACAGAAGAAATTAATTCGGAAGTTCCCGATTATCCTGTTACCGTGTTCATTTCAAAAGAGGGTTACGTTAAAAAAATCAAAACTGCAAATCTTCGTATGAGCGGTGAGCAAAAGGTTAAAGAGGGCGATAGCATTGTTGCCGAAATTGAATGTTCAAACAAAGACGAACTTATGGCATTCACAAATAAAAATCAGGTCTATAAGGCTAAAGTTGATGATTTTACAGATACAAAAGCGTCTGTACTTGGTGAATATGTTCCTGCCAAATTGAATATGGAAGAGGGCGAGGAAACTGTATTTATTACTGTATTCAGTGAATATAAAGGCTATATGATTTTCATTTTTGAGAACGGCAAACTTGCAAAGGTTGATATGAGTTCTTATGAAACAAAAACAAACAGAAAGAAACTTATCAACGCTTTCAGTGATAAATCAGAACTTGCCTGTGCCTTTTATCTGCCCGAGGACAGGGATATTGTTATCTGTGCAGAAAACGGCAGAAAACTTCTTTTAAATACTGCTGTTATAACCTCTAAAACGACCAAGAATACACAGGGCTTGCAGGTTATGAAACTGAAAAAGAGAAACGACAAAGTAAATTCGGCACACTTGTTTATAGAGGGCGAATTTGAAAAAGAATGGCGATTCAGAGCAAAAAACCTGCCTGCCGCAGGGGCAGTGCCGTCTTCTTCAGATGTAGGAGAACAATTAACTTTTTAATTTTATTTTTAATTTAAT
>CABUAS010000059.1 GCA_902489595.1 uncultured Oscillospiraceae bacterium
GAATAAATTTTAATAAAAATGACCATTCCTTGAAGGTTTGGTCATTTTTGTTTTGACAATAATGTAAAAATATGTTAATATTATGAATATTTATTCATTTAGAATATAGGAGGTATTTATATGACTACTGCTCAAATCTGTATTATGATTGCCATAGTTGCGTATCTGGCAGGGATGTTGATTATCGGCGGTATTTATTCAAAGAAAACAAAGGATGTCGGCGATTTCTATCTTGGCGGCAGAAAACTCGGCCCTCTCGTTACTGCAATGAGTGCGGAAGCTTCGGATATGTCAAGCTATCTTTTAATGGGTATTCCCGGTCTTGCACTTGCGGCAGGTCTTGCCGAAGTAAGTTGGACAGTTATAGGTCTTGCTCTCGGTACATATGTTAACTGGCTTATAGTTGCAAAAAGGCTCAGAAATTATTCTGCCCACATCGGTGCGATTACAATTCCCGATTATTTTTCAAGAAGATATAGGGATAATTCAAGAATATTAATGGCGATTGCGGCTGTTATGATTATTATATTCTTTGTTCCTTATACTGCATCGGGCTTTTCTGCCTGCGGTAAATTGTTCGGCACTCTGTTCGGTGTGGATTATCATATCGCTATGATTGTTTCGGCAATTATTATTGTCGGCTACACATCACTCGGCGGATTTACTGCCGCATCAATTACAGACTTTGTTCAGTCTATTATTATGACTATTGCACTTATTATTGTGCTTGTTTTCGGTGTTAAGCAGGCAGGCGGTATGGATGTTGTAATTGAAAATGCAAAATCTTTAAGCGGTTATCTTGATTTGTTCAAAGGCTATAATGCCGAAACAAATTCGGCAGGCTCATTCCCGATTTTAAGCGTTATAAGCACGCTTGCATGGGGTCTCGGCTATTTCGGTATGCCGCATATTCTGTTAAGATTTATGGCTATTGAAAATCCGGGCAAAATCAAACTTTCAAGAAGAGTTGCATCTGTATGGGTTGTTATTTCAATGGCAGTTGCTGTGTTAATCGGTGTTGTAGGTCTTGCACTTGTTAAAACAGGCGTTCTTCCTGCATTTGATGACAGTGAAACAATAATCATTCAGATTTCAACACTTCTTTCACAGTTCGGCATTTTCCCGGCACTTGTTGCAGGCGTTATTCTTTCGGGTATTCTTGCGTCAACAATGTCTACTGCTGACAGTCAGCTTCTCGCAGCGTCTTCAGCCGCAAGTGAAAACATCATAGGCGGTCTGTTTAAAGTAAATCTTACCGATAAAAGCAAAATGCTTGTAGCAAGAATTACACTCATCATTATTTCCGTTATCGCTGTTTTCCTTGCATGGGACGCAGATTCATCAGTATTCAGAATCGTATCTTTTGCATGGGCAGGCTTCGGCGCAGTGTTCGGTCCTGTAGTTCTGCTTTCACTTTTCTGGAAACGCTCAAACAAGTGGGGCGCCATGGCAGGCATGGTAACAGGCGGCGTTATGGTATTCCTTTGGAAATATGTTATCGCAGGTCTTGCAGATGTTCTCAATATTTATGAGCTTCTTCCTGCATTTGTTATCGCAATCATCGTCAATATCGTTGTTTCACTCCTCACCAAGAAACCTGAACAGGAAGTCATTGATGATTTTGAAGCAGTAAAAGCAATTAAAAACTAACAAAAAAATCGGGTGATATATCAATCACCCGATTTTTTATTATCCTTATTTTTTTCCTTTTCTTTCTTTTCTCTTTCCTCTTTATATTTTGTATGTAATTCGGTGAAAAACTGCCGTGCCTCGCTGTTTCCGTTTTCATCAGGTGTGAATTTTTCTGCAAGTGCCTGTTTAATTTCTTCTTTGTCCATATTTGCATATTCGGCAATTTCCTCAGGCAGGCTGTAAGTGATGAACTTTTTGACATCTATTGAGTCAAGCAGGCTTTTTATAAGAATTTTAATGATAGCCGTCATTTCGTCTGATGCATTGTTTTCTTTGTCGGCAATCTGTATAAGTGCGGGAATAACGCTTTTCAGATTTTTCGGGTTAATGTCTTTCGTCGTTTTTATATCGCTGTTCATGGCAATTCGGTAAACAGTTTCGGCGGCTTTTTTCATATCATCGCCCGATGCACTGTCAAGCCCTGCTGTAAGCGTATCTTCCATATATTCGCTCAAAAGGCTGAATTTGTCAGTTGTTTCAAATTCGACTCCTTTAACTTCCCACGTAAAAACATTGTGCTGGCTGACTCCCACGGCAACGCTCTTTATAACTCTGTATTTGCCGCTTGTTTCAAGCATTCTGCCGATTATTGAATCTTCGGGTGCAAGGTTTGTAATTTTTGCAGCAATGTCAGGCTTAATAATAAGTTTTATAAGCTCTTTAGGAAAGCCGGGCCCGTCATTATTATAAGTTCTTATAATTCTTTTCCTTGCATTTTCATTCAGAAAAACAAAACTGAAAAGCGCAAGATTTCCGCCCTTCGAATGGCCGCCGATATATAGTCTTTCATTATTCTCCTTAATCGCCTCTTTAACGAAATTAAGTGCGGCAATCTGGCTCGGAATAGGAAATTTGTATGCAAGTTCAGCATCTTCATAAAGGCTTGTTATTTTTTCATCTGTACCGCGAAATGCAATGAAAGAATGCTCTTTGTCAGTTTTAAATTTTACTGCGTAAAATGCGGAGCCTGCATCTTCACTTACTATTTCGCTTGCCTTTTCAATATAAGTGTATTTAAATCTTTTTGTTTGTGCAAGTGCAAAAAGCAGTTCTTTAGTTTTAATAATGTTTTTTGCATCATCTTCGTATTGCTCAATATGCTTTGCCGCAAATTCTATTGTTTTGCCTGTAAAATCAGATAAGTTCAGATAAGCAAGTCTGCTGAAAATTACGTTGTCAGTTTCAGTAATACCCATATGCTCAAAATCAATATTTGCGGTATCTTTTATGTAATCATATAAATCTCTCAAAAAATCACCTTAAATAGTTACTTTTTACATTATATTATTTTTTTGCTGAAATGGCAATCGGTTTTGCTTATTTGGTACATTTCACCGAAAAGGTTAAAATTTAGTGTCAAAATGTTATATTTTGTTGCAAAGTATTTGTTAATGGTTTATTATAAATCTGTAATATAATAGGTGGATTGTTTTATGGAACTGTTAAAGCAGAAAATTTTAAACGAAGGCGAAATTTATGAGGGCAATATCTTAAAGGTTGATTGCTTTTTGAATCATCAGATTGATATTCCTTTTATGCGTGAAATAGGCAAAGAATTTCACAGGCTTTATAAAGACAGTAATGTCAATAAAATTCTTACTATTGAGGCGTCGGGAATCGCGATCGGCTCAATGGTTGCGCAGGAATTTGAATGTCCGCTTGTTTTTGCAAAAAAAACAAAAACTAAAAATATTGCAGGCGATGTTTATTCCGTTCCTGTAGAATCTTTTACTCACGGCACTACATATAACGTTATGGTGTCAAAACGTTTTCTCGGAAAAGATGACCGTGTTCTCATTGTTGATGATTTTCTTGCAATCGGCAATGCCCTCAACGGTCTTATTAAAATGGTTAAAGACAGCAGTGCACAACTTGTCGGTTGCGGCGCTGTTATTGAAAAAGGCTATCAGGGCGGGGGAGATAAACTGCGTGCAGGCGGTGTTCGTGTTGAAAGCCTTGCCATTGTTGAAAGTATGAATCACAAAACAGGCGAAATTGTTTTCCGTAACTGATTATTTTGATTAATCGGCGTGAGCCTTTTAATAAATAAATTTTTTCTATGGAGGTAGAAAAACAATGAAAATGTCAAAGAAAATCATTGCTCTTGTTCTTGCAGCTGTTCTAGCTTTTGCTTTTGCAGCATGCTCAAAAACAGGCGATGACACACAGGGCGATGCCGCAGCAAAAGTTAAAGTTGGCTTTATTTATCTTCACGATGAAAACTCAACTTATGACAAAAACTTTATTGATGCAGCAAAAGCAGCCTGTGAAAAAATGGGCGTAGAAATGGTTGAAAAGAAGAACATTCCCGAGGATGATTCCTGTAAAGAGGCTGCTCTTGACCTTGTAGATCAGGGCTGTAATGTTATTTTTGCAGACAGTTTCGGCCATGAGGACTTTATGATTGAGGCCGCAAAGGCTTGTCCTGATGTTCAGTTCTGCCACGCAACAGGTACAAAGGCTCATACTGAAAATCTTCCTAACTTCCACAATGCATTTGCATCAATCTATGAAGGCCGTTATCTTGCAGGTATTGCTGCAGGTATGAAAATTAATGAGATGATTGAGGCCGGCAAGTTTACTGCTGACGAGGCTAAGATGGGTTATGTCGGTGCATTCCCTTATGCTGAAGTTAAGTCAGGTTATACTTCTTTCTATCTCGGCGCTAAGTCTGTTTGTCCTACAGTAACTATGGAAGTTACATTCACGGGTTCTTGGTATGATCAGACTCTTGAAAACGAAGCTGCAAACAAACTTATCTCAGACAAGTGCATTTTAATCAGCCAGCATGCTGACTCAATGGGTGCTCCTTCTGCTTGTCAGGAAGCAGGCGTTCCTAATGTTTCATACAACGGTTCAACAATAGATGCTTGTCCTGATACATTTATTGTATCTTCAAAAATCAACTGGGCTCCGTATTTTGAGCATATGATTGACTGCGTTGCCAAGGGCGAGGCTATTGAGGCTGACTGGACAGGCACACTTGCAACAGATTCAGTTCAGTTAACAGAGGTTAATGAAAATGTTGCAGCAGCAGGCACACAGGCTGCTATCGATAAGGCTAAGGCAAAACTTGAGGCAGGCACTCTTAAAGTATTTGATACATCAACATTTACAGTAAAAGGCGAAACTCTTTCAACTTATATGGCTGATGTAAATACAGACGCTGCTTTTGAGGGTGATACTGAAGTTATTAAAGACGGTTACTTCAGCGAGTCTGAATTCCGTTCAGCACCTTATTTTGATGTTGACATTGACGGTATTTTAGTTATTCAGTAATTCAGAAATAAAACTAACCGTGGCAGTGTATCCTGCCACGGCTATAGTTTTTTAAGGAGGACGCTTATGGCTGAAAATATTGCGCTTGAATTAAAAGGGCTGACTAAAACATTCGGCAGTGTTGTTGCCAATAAAGATGTCAGTTTAAAGGTTTTTAAGGGCGAAATTCTTGCCATTCTCGGCGAAAACGGCTCAGGCAAAACTACACTTATGAATATGGTGTCGGGTATATACTACCCCGACAGCGGCGAAATTTTTGTAAACGGCAAACCTGCCGTTATTGCATCACCCAAAGATGCATTTGAATGCAAAATAGGTATGATTCATCAGCATTTTAAACTTGTTGATGTTTTTACTGCAACAGAAAATATAGTTCTCGGTATAAAAGACGATAAAAAATTCAATATAAAAGCAGCAGAAAAAAGAGTTCGTGAAATAACTGAAAAATACGGCTTTGTAATTGATTTAAACAAAAAAATTTATGAGATGTCTGTTTCTGAAAAGCAGACTGTTGAAATAATTAAGGTGTTATACAGAGGTGCGGATATTCTTATTCTTGATGAACCTACCGCAGTTTTAACACCGCAGGAAACAAGCAGATTATTTGATGTTCTCCGCCGTATGAAAGCGGATAATAAGTCAATTATTATAATAACACATAAACTTCACGAGGTACTTGAAATTTCAGATAGGGTTGTAACTCTCAGAAAAGGTGAGTATGTCGGTTCAGTTGAAACTGTTAATGCTACTGAACAGTCACTTACCGAAATGATGGTGGGCGCTAAGATTGATCTTAATATTGTAAGAACTGAGCCGGTCAATCTAAAAGAACGCCTTGTTGTGGAAAATCTTACAGTAGTTAAAAAAGACGGTTCTATCGCACTTGATAACCTTGAGTTTAACCTTTTCGGCGGTGAAATTCTGGGCATTGCAGGTATTTCGGGATGCGGTCAGAAAGAACTGCTTGAGTCTGTTGCAGGACTTCAGACTACTACTAAAAAATCAAGCATCCTCTATAAACCCGATGATTTAGGTCCTCAGCAGCTTGTAGGCAAAAGCCCTCGTGAAATAAGAAATCTCGGCGTAGCTTTATCATTTGTTCCCGAAGACAGACTTGGTATGGGTCTTGTAGGTAATATGGATATTATTGATAATATGATGCTGCGCTCATATAAAAGCGGCAAATCATCTTTTCTGAACAGGAAAGAGCCTAAAAACCTTGCCGATAAAATTATTGATGAACTCGAGGTTGTTACTCCGAGTGCGTCAACACCTGTAAGGCGCCTTTCGGGCGGCAATGTTCAGAAAGTTCTTGTCGGCAGAGAAATTGCAGCACATCCGAAAGTTCTTATGGTTGCTTACCCTGTAAGAGGACTTGATATAAATTCTTCGTATACAATTTACAATCTCCTTACAGAGCAAAAGAAAAAAGGTACTGCAATTTTGTTTGTCGGTGAAGACCTTGATGTTTTAATCGAACTTTGTGACAGAATTATGGTTATGAATTCGGGTAAAATAACAGGCATCGTTGATGCCAAAACCGCTACCAAAGAAGAAATCGGATTTCTTATGACTAAAAAAACAGATGGGGAGGGCTGAATATGAGTGCTGATGTTAAAAAGCATGAACCTTTGTTTCATGTCGCAAAAAGAGATTCGCTTCCCGCATATAAATCGTGGCTGATACGAATTGTTTCAATTATCGCTGCTCTGCTTATTTCGGGCATAGTAACAATGCTCCTTACAGGCGAAAACCCGATACAGGTTTATATCACTATGATAGACGGTGCATTCGGCTCGTCAAGGCGTGTGTGGAAACTTCTTCAAAGTCTTGCAATGCTGCTTTGCGTATCGCTTGCCGTTACTCCTGCATTTAAAATGCGGTTCTGGAATATCGGCGCAGAGGGTCAGGTACTTATGGGAGGACTTGCCACAGCAGGCTGTATGATAATGCTCGGCAATAAACTTCCGAATTCACTATTGATAATCGTTATGATTGCCGCAAGCATAATTGCAGGCGCACTCTGGGCGCTTATCCCCGCAATTTTCAAGGCAAAGTTCAATACTAATGAAACGCTGTTTACCTTGATGATGAATTATGTTGCCATTCAGCTCGTTTCGTATTTTGAAATTTATTGGGAAAATCCGAAAGGCTCGGGCAATATTGGTATTATTAATCAGTCGTCACACGCAGGCTGGCTTCCCATCATTGCAAATCAGAATTATCTGCTTAATGTTCTTGTAGTTCTTGCTTTAACTGTTTTTATGTATGTTTATCTGAAATACAGCAAGCACGGTTATGAACTTTCCGTTGTCGGCGAAAGTGAAAACACTGCGAGGTATATAGGTGTTAATGTTAAAAAAGTTATTTTAAGAACGATGGCACTTTCGGGTGCAATATGCGGTGTGGCAGGTCTTTTGCTTGTAGGCGGTACAAACCATACTGTTACTACTGCAACGGCTGCAGGCAGAGGATTTACTGCAATTATGGTTTCGTGGCTTGCAAAATTCAATCCAATCGTAATGGTTTTAACTGCTTTCCTTATCGCATTTCTTGACTGCGGTGCAGGCGAAATTTCAACTGTGTTCGGTCTTAATGAATCGTTTTCCGATATTATTACGGGTATAATTCTTTTCTTTATTATCGGCAGTGAATTCTTTATTAATTACAAAATTATGTTTTCCCGTTCACGAAAGGAGGTAAAGTAATATGGTTTCAACAACAATAGTTACTTTTCTTCAGCGTGCCATAATGCAGGGTATTCCTCTTCTTTACGGCTCAACGGGTGAAATTATGACTGAAAAATCGGGTAACCTTAATCTTGGTATTCCCGGTATTATGTATGTAGGCGGTATCAGCGGTGTTATAGGCGCTTTCTTTTACGAAAATTCACTTGCAGCGCCAAGTGATGCCGTGCCGTTTCTTGCTGTTATAATTCCAATTTTATGCAGTCTTTTGGGCTCGCTTTTTATGGGCTTGATTTACTGTTTCTTAACTGTAACACTCCGTGCAAATCAGAATGTTACCGGCCTTGCTATGACTACTTTCGGCGTTGGCTTCGGCAATTTCTTCGGCGGTTCGCTTATTAAAATTGTCGGCTCTGACATTCCGTCAATTTCTTTGTCAACAACAAGCCGATTTTTTAAAATGACACTGCCTGCCGCTGAAACAACAGGCTGGTTCGGCAAAATTTTCCTGTCTTACGGATTTCTTGCCTATGCCGCCGTTATAATTGCAATTATCTGTGCAGTTTTCCTCAATAAAACAAGAGGGGGACTTCATTTAAGGGCAGTCGGCGAAAATCCTGCAACGGCAGATGCTGCCGGTATAAATGTTGAGCGTTCAAAGTATCTCGCAACCTGCATAGGCAGTATGATAGCAGGTCTCGGCGGTCTTTACTATGTTATGGACTATGCCTGCGGCGTATGGTCAAATGAGGGCTTCGGCGACCGTGGCTGGCTTGCAATCGCACTTGTTATCTTTGCTATATGGAAACCGCATTTCAGTATTTTCGGCTCAATCCTTTTCGGCGGACTGTATATTGTTTATCTCTTTATCCCAGGTATGGCAATGAGAACTCAGGAACTTTTCAAAATGTTGCCTTATATTGTAACGATTATCGTTCTTGTTGCAGTCAGCGTAAGAAAGAAAAAAGAAAATCAGGGTCCTGCCTCACTTGGCCTTTCTTATTTCAGGGAGGAACGTTAAATGAATAAAGATGTTAAAAAAATTCTTGTCACCGAAGAGGAACTGAAAGAAATCAATAAAAAGCTCGGTGCACAGATTACTAAGGATTTTCAGGGTAAAAATCTTCTTGTGCTCGGTATTTTAAAAGGCTGTGTGTTCTTTATGACCGATTTAGTCAGGAATATTGATTTGCCGCTTTCGATAGATTTTATGTCTGTTTCGTCATACGGCAGCGGCACAGAGTCAACAGGCAGAGTTAAAATCACAAAAGATATTGATATTGACCTTGCAGGCTATGATGTTCTTCTTGTTGAAGATATTCTTGACAGCGGCAGAACACTTAAATATGTTTCTGAAATTCTAAAAACAAGGGGCGCAAATTCAATCAGTATCGTAACTCTGCTTGATAAGCCCGAAAGGCGTGTCGCAAAGGTTACACCCGATTATGTCGGCTGTGACGTGCCTGATGAATTTGTTGTCGGCTACGGTCTTGATTATGACCAGAAATACCGTAATCTTCCATATATCGGCGCTTTAAAACGCAGTGTTTACGAAAGTAAATAAATAAATATCCAAAAATTTTTAATAAATTAATATTAGTAGGGGTCGGCGTCCTCGACGACCCGTTCCGCTATGTTGTATCTCAATTAAAGCAAAAGACGCCCCGTCGGTTTTCGGCGGGGCATCTTTATGCTTAGAATTCTTTTCTCTTGTAAATTATAATCGAGAGTGATATTGAAATGCAAATCAAAGCAACTGCTGTAATTGAAAATACAATCGGATTTGCCTGCGGAAGAAACTCACTGCGTATAATACTGTCAGTTGTGCTGTTTTTCATACTGACTGCGGAAAACACAATGTAAATAATCACGCTTATCGGTACTCCTGCTATTCTGCCGATGTTGTAGCCGAATAAATAATAAACAGGCAGTATGATGGCAGGTGACAGTATACCAAACAAAAACATAATTGAAACAAGACTTGCCATATCATTTGCACTGTAGCCTGTAATGAAGTAGATAATAACAGACTCAATCAGTATTATCGGTATTACAAACAGGAATAGCATAATGTATTTTTCAAGCACGATGTGCTTTTTTTTTATCGGTAAAACCGTTTCGTATTTATCCCACTTCCATTTTTCATCATTTGCAATATTCATTGTAGGCACAAGCGCAAACATCATAACTGAAAAGCAGGTAAAATACATCACATTGCGACCAATCATTGATATAATAAAAAACAGTGTTGGTATCAGAAAGCTTATTATTGATTCGTGCCTTATCATTTTAAAATCTTTGATTATTAAGCCTTTCATTTTTTCTGCCCCCTTATCATATAAACAAACAAATCTTCAAGGTTTATTGGCTGCGCATTCATATCTTCTTTTAAAGCAGATTTTTTAATAACCGCCGTGCTGCCGTAGTTTGATTTGTGAATGCTCAATATATCATCCTCATTTAAACCTTTAAGTGTGCTTTCGTCACACTGAATAATGCAGTAATCATAAAGCAGTTCGTCTTTTTCTTCACACAAAATCAGTTTGCCCTTGTGCATAAATGCAATGTAGTCGCAGATTTTTTCAAGGTCGCTCACTATGTGTGAGGAAATCAAAACTGAGTGTTCTTCATCTCTTGTGAATTCATTGAAAATATCAAGAATTTCATTACGTACAACAGGGTCAAGCCCGCTTGTTGCTTCGTCAAGAATTAAAAGTTTTGCATCGTGCGCAAGTGCTGTTGCAATATAGAGTTTCATTTTCATACCTTTTGAAAATGTTTTAATTTTTTTGTCAAGCGGAATTTCAAATTCTTTCAAATAACCGAAATAGATTTCTTTGTCCCAGTTTTTGTAAATGTTTTTAAAAATTTTGTTCATTTCGCTTGCATTCAGCGATTCGGGAAATCCGTTTTCTTCGGTAACAACGCCAATGTCCTCCATAGAGCAGGCGGTGTAATCCTGCCCGAGCAGTTTAATTTCGCCGCAGTCTTTTCTAATCATTTTAAGCAGTAACTTAATAGTGGTTGTTTTTCCTGCACCGTTTTCACCCACAAGCCCCATAATGCAGCCGCTCGGCAGGGTCAGATTGATGTTGTCAAGCGTGAAGTTTTTATAATGTTTGCTCAGATTTTTAGTTTCAATTGCATTCATTGCGTGTCCTCCTCAAAAAGAATGTCAATCATAGAAATTATGTCGTTTTTCTTTAAATTGCAGGTGGCGGAAAGCTTCATAATTTCTTCAATGTGTTCTTCAATTTTTCTCAGATTGTCCTCACGTATCAGTTCTGTGTTTTTGCCTGCAACAAAACTGCCTTTGCCCGGCACTGTGTAGATAAAACCTTCTTTTTCAAGTTCTTCATATGCACGCTTCGTTGTAATAACGCTTATTCGCAAATCTTTTGCAAGATTTCTGATAGACGGCAGGGGAGAGTCCTCCTTTAAACCGCCGTTTATAATCTCCGTCTTAATCTGTGAATAAATCTGATCGTAAATCGGAACACCGTTTTTATTGTTGATAAAAATCAGCATATGATTTCTCCTTATTTCAGTTAACTGTTTATATACAGTATACACAGTATAAACACACTTGTCAATACTTTTTTACCAAAAATAATGGTCGATGCCATCATCGACCATTATCGTAGGCCGGGGTGC
>CABUAS010000060.1 GCA_902489595.1 uncultured Oscillospiraceae bacterium
TGGAGAATTTATAAATGACGCCTTTTTTTAAAATTGATGAAAAAATAGAAAAAGCTTCTGATTTTGCACTGAAAAAGTGTAAAAGTCAGTTTGATAAAATAGATAAAATTACGGAATATAATCAACTGAAAGTGCAGTCTGCATTTATTGAGCATGGTATATCCGAAACGCATTTTTACCCGAGTACAGGCTATGGTTACGGCGACAGGGGACGTGATACGCTTGATAAAGTGTGGGCAACCGTGTTCGGTGCTGAAGATGCGCTTGTTCGCCATAATTTCACCTGCGGAACTCATACGCTTGCCGTTGCACTTTTCGGTGTTTTAAGACCGGGTGATAAAATGCTCTGCGTTACGGGCACACCATATGACACAATACATAATGTAATCGGCATTTCAGGCGAAGGAATGGGCAGTTTAAGAGATTTCGGCGTTATATATGATGAAGTACCGCTTAAAGATGAAAGACTTGATTATGAGGCTATAGAGAGTGCTGTCGATGATACGGTCACTATGGTTTATATTCAGCGAAGCAGGGGATATGAGCTTCGCCCGAGTCTTTTGGTTGAAGAAATCGAAAAGGTTGTTAAAATCGCCAAAAAGAAAAATCCCAATGTAATTGTTATGGTTGATAATTGCTACGGTGAATTTGTTCAGACGAAAGAGCCTACAGAGGTCGGCGCAGATTTGATTGCAGGTTCACTGATAAAAAATGCAGGCGGCGGAATTGCGACAACGGGCGGTTATATTGCAGGCAGAGCTGATTTGGTTGAAAAGTGTGCATATAGGCTAACTACTCCCGGACTCGGCAAAGAAGTCGGCGCAAGTCTCGGTCATACACGGGAATTTTATATGGGCTTGTTCTATGCACCTCACACTGTAGGCGAGGCACTTAAAAGTGCAGTTTATATATCAGCATTATTCAGTGAATTCGGTTATAAAACTACACCTGCATATGATGCAGAAAGAGGCGACATTGTTCAGTCATTAGGGCTTGAAAATGAGAAAAGCCTTGTTGCTTTCTGTCAGGGAATACAGAGCGGCAGTCCGATTGACAGTTTTGTTCTTCCCGAACCGTGGGATATGCCGGGTTATGATAGCAAGGTGGTTATGGCGGCAGGTGCATTTACTTTGGGTTCTTCAATCGAACTTTCTGCCGATGCGCCTATAAGAGAGCCGTTTTATGCATGGATTCAGGGGGGTCTGAATTTTCACAGTGCCAAAATCTGTGCTATGCTTGCCGCTCAGAAAATGTTAGAGAAAGGACTGCTGCCGAATGTATAATTTTACCGGAATTAAACCTGAGGCTATAGAACTTCTGTCTATCAACAGATTCAATGATTCAAAATCCTTTTATGAGGAGCATAAAGAGGAAATCAAGCAGGGTGCAACAATACCAATGCGGCAGATTGTGCTTGATTTATCAGAGGATATATGCGAAATTGAGCCGCTTGCAGATACAAATCCGAATTACGTTGTTTCAAGAATAAGGCGTGATACAAGGCGTTCAAAAAGCAAATTGATGTATCGTGAAAATCTTTGGCTTATGCTGAGGAGAAATAAATTTCAGTATCCGTTTGCACCTTTTTTCTGGTTTGAGTTTCATTCAATGGGTTACTGCTTCGGTCTCGGAATGTGGACAGGCAAGCCTGCTCAGTTTGACTATGTCCGTCAGATTATTATGGAAAATCCCGATAAGTGGCTTAAAGCCGTAAAAAAGGCAGAGGAAGCAGGTTTTGTTTACGGTGTGCGGGATTTTTATAAAAAGGATAAAATTCCCGATGCACCGGAAAATCTGAAAAAATATATAAACGCTAAAAATATGGAGTTTTCAAAATGGTCGCCGGATATTGAAAATATAGCAAAGCCTGAATTAATAGATGAATTAAAATCATATATCAAAGCGCTTACGCCTATTTATGAAATGCTTATTGAGGCGTATGACAGAGCATTTAACGAAGGGATGATTAATACAGATGTTTACAGAAGATAGAATTATGAAATTAAAAAGCGGAACTGATGTAAGAGGCGTTGCCGTTGAAACAGATACGGAACAGATTGAGCTTACTGATGAAATTGTTGAAAAAATCTGTATAGCTTTTTCAAAGTGGATTAAAGAAAAAGAAAATAAAGATGATATAAAAATTTCAGTAGGCCATGATTCCAGAATTTCGGCAGACAGAATTAAAAATGCCGCTATTAAGGCATTTAAAGGCGAGGGTCTGACTGTTTATGATTTTGGTCTTGCGTCAACGCCGTCTATGTTTATGAGCATAGTTCTTGATATTAAAGTGGATTGTGCACTTGAAATTACTGCCTCTCATCATCCTTATCAGCGAAACGGACTTAAATTTTTTACAAGAAACGGCGGTCTGGAAAGTTCTGAACTGACAGAGATTTTAGGCATTGCTTCCAACGAAGTTTCAAGTAACTTAAACGGAAATGTTATTCCGTATGATTTTATGAACGTATATTGTGAGCATCTCAGAAATGTTATAAAAAATGGGGTGCATTGCGGTAATAAACCTCTTGAAGGACTTAAAATCGCAGTTGATGCAGGCAACGGCGTCGGCGGATTTTATGCCGAAAATGTACTTAAGCCTTTAGGTGCAGATGTGTCTGGAAGTCAGTTTTTAAAGCCTGACGGTATGTTCCCGAATCATATTCCGAATCCTGAAAATAAGCAGGCTATCGAGTCTGCCTGTGAAATGGTTAAAAATTCCGGTGCAGATTTTGGCCTTATTTTTGATACAGATGTTGACAGAATGGGTTGTGTAAGTTCAAGCGGTGAGGAAATCAACCGAAACAGGCTTGTTGCACTTGCTTCTGTTATTGCACTTGAAAATAACGAGGGTGCAACTATTGTTACAGACAGCTTAACATCTGACGGACTGCGTAAATTTATTGAGCAGAATTTGGGCGGAAATCAGCTTCGTTTTAAGCGCGGCTATAAAAATGTTATTGATAAGTCAATCGAACTTAATAATTCCGGCATTAATTCAACTCTTGCCATTGAAACAAGCGGTCATGCTGCACTTAAAGAAAATTATTTTCTTGATGACGGCGCTTATCTTGCTGCTAAGATTATTATTCTGCTTGCAAAACTTAATAAACAGGGCAAGAGCATTGATGAACTTATTTCATCACTTGAAGAGCCTGCCGAAAGTATCGAAATCAGAATTCCCATTATGCTTGATGATTTTAAAGAATACGGTGAAAATGTAATTGTATCACTTACAAGGTATGCCGAAAATCGTGACGGTTGGCAGGTTGAAAAGGAAAATTACGAGGGTGTAAGAATTAATATTGACGGCGGCTGGTTTTTGCTTCGTCTGTCGGTTCATGACCCGATTTTACCGCTTAATATTGAAAATGATAATCCCGGTGCTTGCGATGAAATTGCGAAAGAGTTAAAACAGTTCTTTTCCGATTTTGATAAACTTGATTTAAGGAATTTTAAATAATGCTGCATTTTGTTTTAGGCCGTGCAGGCTATGGCAAAACTGAATATTGCTTTAACGAAATTAAAAAACTTATTGAAGAAAAGAGCGATAATATACTGCTCATAACTCCTGAGCAGTATAATTTTACTGCCGAAAAAAAACTTCTCAAAATGCTTGGTGAGCAGAATATCGGCAAGGTAGAAAATTCGTCTTTTTCCCGCCTTTATAATGAAGCTGTAAGGCTTTACGGCGGCAGTACACTGCCTGTTCTTTCAAAAGGAGCTAAAGGCATTTTGATGAAGAAAGCTATAGATATAGTTAAAGACGACCTCGTTTTGTTCAGAAAAAAAGTCAATAAATCATCATTTGTAAATTCAATGGTTAATGTTTACGACGAAATGAAATCGTGTAATATTTCTTACGATGAAATGCTTAGTGTGTCTGCTTCGATTGATAAGAAAATACTTTCCTGCAAACTTCGTGATATGAGCCTTATTATCAGAACTTATGAGGGGATTATTGCAGGCAGGTTTCTGGACAGTGCCGATGATTTGAGCAGACTTTATGCCATTTTAAGTGAAAATGATTATCTTAATGATAAGTGCGTGTTTATTGACGGATTTAACGGTTTTGTAGCAAATGAATATAAAATTCTTGAACTTGTAATCGCTAAGGCAAAAAGTATCACAATAACTTTTGCAACTGATTCTTACAGCACGGATAATCCTTTTGATTTGTTTTCCTATGTTAATAAAAATATAGCAATTCTTGAAAAAATATGCAAAAAAGCAGGAGTTGAATATGATTTTATAAATCTTGATAAAAATTTTCGTGCTCAAAATGATGAACTGAAACTGTGTGAAAAAAATGCGTTTTCAACTGCATCTGAGCCATTTGAAGGCAATCCTGAAAATATTAAAATTTATTCTGCAAAAAGTGTTTATGATGAGTGCCGTTATGTTGCGTCTGAGATAAAAAAAGATTTAAAAAGCGGCATAAGAGCAAGGGATATTGCCGTTATTTGCCGTGATCTCAATAAATATTCAGACGAACTTATTTATACATTTAAAAAGTATGAAATTCCTTGTTTTGATGATGAGCGACAGCCTGTTAAAACACAGCCGCTTATTATTTTTGTTCAGTATCTTTTCAGAAGTGTTATTAATTCTTTTAAATCAGACGATATTTTGAGCCTTGCAAAAACATCTTTAACTGATTTGAGCGATAATGATATATGCGAACTTGAAAATTACATATTTATGTGGAACATAAACGGCGTTAAAAAATGGAGCACTGATTTTGATAATTCATCAAGAGGCTTTGTTTCTGAAATAAGCGAAAACGATTTAAAAGCGCTTGAAAGAATTAATAATTCACGAAAATATCTTGTAAATATACTTACGTCGTTTAAGAAGAAAATTAAAAATGCTTCTGTTGCTGAGACAAGCAGAGCGGTTTATGATACACTGATTAAGTTTAATGTAAACATTCATTTAAAAGAACTTGCAGTAAATCTTGAAGAATCAAACCTTAATCTGCTTGCCGAAGAGCAAGAGAGAATATGGGATTCCCTCATGGAAATTCTGAATAAATTTGCCGAAGTTATGGGCGATAAAATTCTGTCGGCAGAGGAATATTTAAATTACTTTAATATAATGATTTCATCAGAAGATTTGGGCGTTCTGCCGCAGGGAATAGACAATGTTCAAATCGGTCAGGCTGACAGAATAAGGGCTGATAACCCGAAATCTGTTTATATTTTAGGTGCGAATGAGGGTGAATTCCCTCAAAACATTTCGTGCAGCGGTCTTTTTTCCGAAAGCGACAGAGTTATTCTTAACAATAACGATTTCAAACTTTATTCTTTCGGCGAAGTTCTTAATCTTCAGGAACGGTATTTTGCTTATATGGCACTCGGCTGTTCTTCTCATAAACTCTGTATTTTATATATGGGCGAGGGTGAGTCTTCTCCGTCGTCTATTGTAACTTCAATAAAAAATATTTTTCCCGATATCTGTGAAGTGACATTAAGGGACATTGCTGAAATAGATAAGATTGAAAGCCGTGAATCTGCATTTGAATATATGGCAGAGCATTTTACCGAAAATACTGTTTTCAGCGCGTCGCTTAAAGAAAGTTTAAAAAATGACAGCAGATACGGTGCGGTAAAAATGCTTGCCGATAATGATGATATAAATTTGAGTGATGAAAAACTTTCAACAGATTTATTCGGCAGAGATATGTATCTTTCCGCCTCAAGATTGGAAGATTATTTTAACTGTTCTTTTAGATATTTCTGTAAATACGGTCTTTCTGCTAAGCCGAGAACGGCAGTTCAGATGGATGCCATGCAGACGGGTACAGTTATTCATTATGTGCTTGAAAATATTGTTTCGGACATCGGCTCAAAATCACTTTCAAAAATGGATTATAATAGGATTAAAAGTCTTGTAAACAAGTATCTTAATAAATATTTAAGTTCTGAGATTATAAATGGTGACAGTTTGAGCAAACGCCTTATTTATCAGTTTATCCGTCTGTCAAATATGATTTCAAGCGTTGTAAACAGACTTGCAAAAGAATTTTCTCAGTCTGATTTTGAGGCAAAAGCATTTGAACTCGGTATTGATAAGGACGGAGCTGTCAAGCCTGCCGTAATCAGCCTTGAAAACGGCGGAACTGTAAGTCTTAAAGGCTCTATTGACCGTGTTGATATACTCGAAAAAAGCGGTGTTAAATTTGTTCGCGTAGTTGATTATAAATCCGGCAGTAAAATGTTTAATTTGTCTGATATATTGTACGGACTTAATTTGCAGATGTTTGTGTATCTGTTTACTCTCTGCAACGATAAAAGCTGTGAATATTCGGGAATTCCTGCCGGTGTGCTTTATATGCATTCTGCAAAATCAATTTTGAGTGCAAATAAAAACGGTGCAAAAGATAGTGTTTCAAAGAGTGAAGACAGTGAATTTAAAATGAAAGGCATTGTTCTTTATGACAAAAATCACGATATACTTTCCTCAATGGAGCACGATTTAAAAGGTAAGTATATTCCTGTCAAGGCTGATAAAGACGGCGGTATCACAGGTGCTTTTGCATCACTTGAAGAACTCGGCAGAATTGAGAAGAAGGTCGAGTCGCTTATTGCTTTGATGGGCAATAATCTTCATAAAGGGTACATCAATCAGAATCCGATTAACGGTAAAAATCATGATAAAACCTGTGAATTCTGCGATTATTCTGCTGTTTGTGCAAACAGAATTATGATTGAAAAACGCGAAATGCAGGATTTCAGCGATAACGAAGTGATAGAAATTCTAAAGGAGGGATAGCTTTGCCTGAATGGACAAAACAACAGCAAAACGCAATTAATGCGAGAAACAGAAATGTTCTTGTTTCAGCCGCCGCAGGTTCGGGCAAAACTGCCGTTCTTGTAGAAAGAGTTGTAAAACTTATTACAGATAAAAACAATACTGTTGATATTGATAAACTTCTTATAGTTACTTTTACAAATGCCGCCGCTGCCGAGATGCGTACAAGAATTTCAGATGCTCTAAATAAAATTTTGCTTGATAATCCGCATAATATCAACGCTGTCAGGCAGTTGTCGCTTTTGCCTGGCGCCAAAATTTCAACTATAGATTCTTTTTGTATTAATCTTGTTCGTGAAAATTTCTTTGAACTCGGCATTAATCAGGATTTCGGTCTGCTTGACGCTACAAAGTCAGATATATTTTCCGAAACGGCATTAAATACTGTTATTGATGATTATTTTGAGAATGATGATGAAGTGTTTAAGTCACTTCTTGAAATGTTCAGCAGCTCAAAGGATAACGGTTCTTTTGCCGACATTATTAAAAAAATACATACCTTTATTTATGCTCAGCCTTTTCCTTTTGAATGGCTTAAAGAAAATGTTGAAAAATATAATCCGAATTGTTTAATTAAAAACAGTAATTGGTTAACTTTTTTGAAAAACGAAATTCAGGGTTATATTAATTTTTCAATAAGCATTCTTGATAGTTCATATGATATACTCATTAAAGACGATCTTCTTTTTGATAAATATACTGAAATGTTGAATTCTAACAGGCAGATTTTAATGGGTTTGCTTGATGCTGTTGATAAATCGTGGGATGATTTGACGGTGGCATATTCAAAAATTAAATTTAAAAGTATGCCATCTAAAAAAGGCTATGTTTCTCCTGTAAAAGAAGAATTGGCAGCTAAGCATAAAGCCTATAAAGATATTGTCAAAAATAAAAATGTTGATAGATTGATGGGGCTTTCAGAATCAGATTATTATGACGATATGAAGTTTCTATATCCCATTATGCAGAAACTTTATGATGTAATTGTAAGATTTGATGTGGAGTTAAAAGCACTTAAAGATGAAGCAAACGAATATACATTTGCAGATGTTGAGCAATTTGCAATAAAACTGCTGTTCAGTAATGAAAGCGGTAAAGCAGTGCCGACGCAGTTATCGAAAGATTTATCCGACAACTTTTATGAAATTCTTATTGACGAATATCAGGACACAAACAGGGCACAGGATATGCTTTTTCAGGTACTTTCAAACGGCAGAAACCGTTTTATGGTAGGCGATATAAAGCAGAGCATTTATCGTTTCAGGCTTGCAATGCCTGAGATATTCAATGAGAAAAAAGAAACATATCGGTATTATGATGCTGAAAAGCCGATTGATTCCAAAATCATACTTGATAAGAATTTTCGTTCACGTAATGAAATCTGTAAATACGTAAACTTCGTTTTTTCAGAATTTATGCAAAGGGAAGTGGGAGATATTGAGTATAATTCGGATGAATATCTTAATTACGGTGCAAAGTTCGGCGATACTGTAATTCCGTCAGCGCAGATTAAAATTTTAAACAATACAAAATCTGCCGAACTTGATGAAAAAGAGGCAGTTTATATTGCCGAAACTATTTTAAGAAAGATAAATTCAAAAGAAAAGATTTGGGATAAAGACCATTTTCGTGATATTGAATACGGAGACATTGCCGTTCTTTTGCGCTCTCAAAAAGGACACATCGGCAACTACAGTGATGTTTTTACATCATACGGTATTCCTGTTGCATGTGATAATTCATCAAATCTATTTGAAAGCAATGAAATTAAAATTCTGACTTCTTTTCTTAAAATTATAGATAATCCAATGCAGGATATTCCGCTGCTTGCGGTAATGATGTCAGCAATCTACGGCTTTACTGCTGATGAAATGGCTCGGATAAGGGTTAATTCATCAAAAGGCAGTTTGTATTCTGCTGTTCTCAAAAGCGATATGCCTAAGGTTAAAGCATTTTTAAAAGATTTGGAAGTTCTGCGTAAAAATTCGGTTACTATGGCAGTGTCGTATTTTATTCGTTTTCTTTGTGAATTTAAAAATATTTTTGCTCTTGTCAATGCACTCGGAAACGGCGAGCAGAGAGTAAGCAATATTAATAAACTGATTGAATTTGCAAAAAAATTTGATGCATCAGACAGTGTAGGTTTAACCTCGTTTATGCGTCTGCTTTTAAAGGCTGAAAAAAGCGGCAGAGGGATTGAAGGCACGTCAGTAAGTGCAGGCGCACAGAATGCTGTTTTAATTATGAGCGTTCATAAATCAAAAGGTCTTGAATTTCCTGTGGTAATTCTTGCAGGCGCTGAAAGAAAATATAATAATTCCGATTTATCAGAAAAAATTCTTTTATCGTCAGAAGGAATCGGCGTTAAAAGGTTTGACAGCGAATTGCTTTGTCAAACATATACTTTTCCTTATCTTGCTTTGCAGAATATCAGCAAATCAATGAGCATGGGTGAAAATCTGCGTGTTTTATATGTTGCAATGACGAGAGCAAAAGAACAGTTTATATCTTTCATAACCGTTGAAAATCTTGAAAAACGAGTCAGCAATCTTGCCTGTAAAATTATTAATGGTAAAATCGCACCATACTATATTAGAAATATCGAGTATGACGGTGACATTATTTTGCTAAGTGCGCTTATGCATAAAGACGGCAATGCACTTCGAGATTTTGTAAGTCAGGATATTCCGATTAAAAATTCAGATTTTGATTTGAATATTGAAATTACCGAAAATTTATCCAAAACTTCCGAAAATGAAAGTGATGAACAGTGCAGATTTAATGAAGATATTGTTAAAAAGATTAATGAAAAAATGCAGTACAGATATGAGTTTATAAATCTAAGCAAATTGCCTGCTAAGCTTAATGCCTCCTGCCTTGATGACAGTGTGAAATCACTTAAATATTTTGCTTCTTCAAAACCTGCATTTATGAACAAATCGGGTCTGACACCGGGGCAGAGAGGAACTGCAATGCATGCATTTATGCAGTATTGCGATTATAAATCTGCTAAATTAAATCTGGAAAATGAAATTACAAAGTTGACTGATAATGGTTATTTATCCGCAGAGCAATCCGAAAGTTTAAACCGTGATGCATTAACAAAACTGTTTAATTCCGATTTTGCTGAAAGAATGTTTAATTCGGATAATATTTACAGGGAAATTAAAGTTTCTTCTTTTGTGCCTTTGTCAGAACTTGAAGATACAGACAGTGATGAAGAAATTTTAATTCAGGGTATTTCAGACTGCGTTTTTGAGGAAAACGGCGAACTTGTGCTTGTTGATTATAAAACAGACAGAGTGTCCAATGAAGATGAACTTCTTGATATGTATAAAAATCAGATTGCATTTTATAAAACGGCAGTTTCAAAAACCCTTCAAAAGAATGTAAAACAGACAGTTTTGTATTCTTTTCATCTTGGAAAAGTCTGTTATTATAATTAAATTTAAAAAAATACTTGCTTTTTATTGCAAGTTGTGGTATTATTCCAAATGTTATGACATTATTGCAAACGAGGTGAAAGTAATGAAAGACGGAATTCATCCAAATTATGATACTTGCATAGTTAAGTGCGCTTGCGGTGCAACCTATGAAACAAAGAGCACTAAAAATGAACTTAAAGTGGATATTTGTTCTAAGTGTCATCCATTCTACACAGGCAAGCAGAAACTTGTTGATACAGGCGGACGTGTAGACAGATTCAATAAGAGATACGGCAAAAAGGCTTAATGGTAAATTCGGGCGACGCTTATGCGTTGCCCTTTTTCTTGTCTTAAAAGAAAGGCAGATAAAATAAATGAACGAATATAAAACCGTTGAAATAGAAAACAGCGATGAATTTGTTGAAAAAAAGTCAAGATTTATCGGCTATGTAAAACCCGTAAAAACGCAGAATGAAGCAGTTGATTTTATTAATTCAATTAAATCAAAGCATTGGGACGCAGCACATAATGTTTATGCTTATGTGCTTAAAGAAAATAATATTCAGCGCTACAGTGATGACGGCGAACCTTCGGGAACGGCGGGTGTTCCTGTACTTGATGTAATTCAGAAAAATGAACTTGTTGATGTCTGCGTTGTTGTTACACGCTATTTCGGCGGAACACTTTTAGGCACAGGCGGTCTTGTGAGGGCATATTCGCACGGTTCAAAAATAGCAGTTGAATCGGGTAATATTATAACTATGGCACCCTGTAAAATTTTATCTGTGTCTGTTGACTACAGTTTTTATGAACGGTTGAATAATTTACTAAATGATTTTGGTGCAAACATTGAAAGTACCGATTATTCAGATAAGGTTAATATAACTTTTTCCATTAAGGAACAGTCAGTAAATTCTTTGCAGGAAAAATTGACCGATATGAGCAACGGCAGTTATATTTTAGAGAAAATCGGCGAAAAATTCGCAAAAATATAACCGCAGAAAAATGATATGCACCCCAAAAGTTAGACACTTTTGGAGGTGCATATTTTTTATGAGTAA
>CABUAS010000061.1 GCA_902489595.1 uncultured Oscillospiraceae bacterium
AAATTTCCGAAATATGATATTTCTTCTAATTTCGGCATCATTATATTTTTCAGCCAACAGCATTTGCTAAATGAGCAATCTCCCAATATCTTTAACTGCTCCAAATCAGCATTTGTTAATCGTTTACAATTAGAAAACAATGCCGCTCCTCCTTCTGTCAATGAAGGTACATTCACATCTGTTAAATAAATATTATTGCAAAAGGCATTGTCATCAGCGAAAGTTAATTTAGGTAAGTTTATTTCAGATAGATTTGTAACTAATCCGCTTTTTCCTATATATTCAATATTCGGAGCATTCAAATAAACAATCGGAGCATCAAGCGAAAAATCACCGACAATCTTCAATCCAGGTGCGGAAAAATATTTTAAAGAATAAATATTTTCAAAAGAATTAGCTTCGATTTCTGTTACAGTTTCAGGTAAAACTATTCCTTTTAAATGAGTATCATATTCACCGAATTCTTCAATTTCATCTTCCTCTGTTGTATCAAGAAATGCATTTTTTGCCACACCCTTTACAACTGTTCCGTTAATTATATCAGGTACTTTAATTTCAATATAATTACCATTTTTTCCTTTACCTGTATATTCAGTAATATATCCTCTGCTGTCAATTTTAAAATCTGCTTCATCTGCTAAATATTCTTTTTTATATTCCTGTGCAGACGGAACACTTTTGATTTTATCATCAGAATATGAAATTGCTCTTATACAGGTTGTCAAATCTATTTTTATAGGTTTGGTATATAAAGTTCCGTTATTTTTAGATGGATATCTTTCGTCAGCAGTATAATAAATATCTGCATTATCTTCAGTTGAAAGTGTTAATTCAAATTCATCATTATATGTTCCTGAAGATATGGAAAAATTCACACTACTGCTTTTTGTGTTTATTCCTGCTATTGCCTGCATTTGCGGCATACCATATCCATAAAACAGTTTTTCTGACTCCGGATTGCCCTGTTGAACAAAGCCGTTCAAATTCTCGTCGGATATTTCAATCGCACGATAATATTGACTTTTATAATTAATTTCAGATTGAGTTACACAAGAATCTATTAATTTTGATTTAACTTGGCTTATAGATAAATCTTTATCAACAGTTAATACCATTGCTGCAGCAGAAGTTACGAATGGAGCAGAAAAAGATGTTCCGCTTGCATAATCAGGTTCATCAGAACTTATTGATTTATTGCCCCATACTTCAACATTGTAACCAGGAGCAACAAAGTCAACCTCTTCACCATAATTTGAAAAGAAAGTACGGTTTCCATTATAATCAATAGAACCAACCGTAATAACATTCTCAATATTTGCAGGATAATAATCTGCTGTATCATCACAATAATTTCCGGCAGAAACAATTACGACGACATTATTTTCTAATGCATAATTAACAGCTTCGGTTATTAAATCAGATTGTCCTTTTGCACCTAAACTAAGATTAATAATATCAACATTATCATCAACAGCAGTCATAATACACATAGCAACTGATGAATCAGTAGCTAATCCTTTTTTATTTAAAGCCTTGTAACCGATTATATTAACGCTATCACTTGTATTATCTAAAATAATACTTGTTATATTTGATCCATGATAATTTCCGTGATCCTGTTGAGCAGTTCCTTCAGTGCCGCTGTTAGACAAATTAACACCCGAATCAATTACTCGTCCCGAATCAATAAAATTTTTTAAATGAAAATTAATTCCGCCGTCAATTACAGCAACATTAACTTCATTCGTTGAAATATTCTTATTAATATACTCTTTTGCTTCGTCAGAACCCATCATATCATTACCGTAGGACAGAGATTGACCCTCCATAATTCCGTCTGTTTCTGCCCACTGAACATAATTGAGAGAGTTATAATAATCAAGCGCCACATTTGCAGAGGTGATATCTGAATACTGATAAATGAATATTTTATCTGTTCCCCTAACAAACTGAGCATCACCGTATGTATCAGGCTTACGGTTTGCTTTTACAATAATTCTGCACTCAGCAGAGTCTTCAAATTCTTTTCCGCTTTCAGCCTCCTCCTGATACAGTTCGGATAATTCTTCAACAACCGCATCAATGGAATTGCCTGTTGCGGCAAAGGTTGGCAAAACAAAGCTGATTGATGCAATCAGTATTGCCATTGAACATATTATACTTATTATCTTTTTCATAAAATTACCCCTGAAAAGTAATTATTAAAAATTACTTTGAAAAAATAAATGTATTAATGGAATTTGACCCGATTTCATAAGTTTTGCTTGTTTCACCATTATATGTTTCTGCACAATTATTATTTTCGTCAGTAGTGTAAATCTGAACAGAGCTGTAACCGCTATCATTAATTTTCAAGCTTCTTCCCTTACCTTCGTTTACAACTACAAGAACAATTTTGCCGTCAGGCGTTTTGAATGCAGTTTCATTAACAAGCTCTCTGAAATGAACACCGTCGTCATCTTTAGCTGCTGCAACAGTAAATACACCATCGCCGCAGTCAATCAGCTTAGAGCCTGTAGGCACAAATCGGCTGAAATGCTGATAACCGTAATATCTTGATGCAATATAATAATCATTCATATTTTCTTTATCGGCAACCAAAAGTCCGTCTGAATAATCCTTTCCGTCTTCGGGATTAACGCCCTTTTCGTTGATTGCTACCCAGTTTGACCAACTGTTAACCTTTGTAGTGCCGACATCCTGCGAAATTACCCTTGCTATACGAAGCGCAGTACGAAGCTCTGATGCCTCACCCTCCGTCGGCAGTTCACACCACTCGCTCATATCAAAACGAATATCAACATTTTCCTTTGCCCATTTGCCGAACTTTGCTTTTTTAATCTGGTCATTATCATTGAAATACGAATGATAAGAATTTGCACCCATTACGCTTTTAATTTCATCATCGCCTGCAAGCATATTGTAATAATCCTTGGCAGTATCGCCGATGCTTCCGCTTTCAAGCACATAAAGCTTAACATCAAGACCTCGTTTAATAATTTCCTGAGCAAAAAGTTTAATAAGGGCGGCAGCCTGCTCTTTTTCATAATGACAGCCTTCCTGTGCAACATATTCGCCGCCCCAGCCCCACTGCGGTTCATTAATAGGTGAAATATATTTTACAGGAATACCCTGTTCTATAAAATGCTCGGTTATATCAAGAAAATAATTTACATAATCCTGATAACGGCTTTCATCTATATTTGAGACGCCGTCACCGCTGTCTGCACCGCTTGACTGACCGTTAATACACATTGAGAAATGTGGTGAATTAGCAAACAGAATTACAGTGTCAACATTGTATTTAAGCGCCTCATTAAGCATTGCCATTGAGTTTGCGTCTCTGCTCCAGTCGTACTCATAACTGCCTGTTTCTTCATTATAAACAAGAAAACTTTCGCCGAGTCTGAACTGATTATCAACACGATTGTTGGCAGGGTCATAGCCGCCGTAAAGACAATAGCGATATATATTCAGATTAAGACCTTCTTCTGAAAACAAAAGCCTTGCAACCTCTTGGCGTGTTGCTTCATCTTTAATATCATCTGCCCACCAGCAGTCGGAAGTGCCCCAACCGTAAAAATCGCCGATTTCTTTATTTTCATTAATTTTCACAGTCAAATCACAACTTTTGGATGCGCCGTAATAAATTCCGCCGGCAGATGCAATCAATGCAATTATTATTACAAAAACAAGTAAAACTCTAAGAATAATTTTTAATGGCTTTTTCATATGAATACCTCCAAATTTCCTATTGATTTTATTATAAACAAGTGCTAAAATGTAGTCAATATAAATTTAATATACGCACCTGTGGCGGAATAGGCAGACGCGCCAGATTTAGGATCTGGTATCGAGAGATGTGCAGGTTCAATTCCTGTCAGGTGCACCAATATAACAGAGTATCCTTATCGGATTTTAAATCCAATAGGGACACTCCTTTTTATAATATTTATATCTTTATTTATGACTTTTGCGTTTTACCACTGCAATGGTGACGCAGTAAACGGCTTTTGCACCGTAGGCTTTAAGTGTAAGTGCAACCGATGAGAGCGTTGCGCCTGTAGTTTTGACATCGTCAACCAGAAGAATTGTTTTGCCAAGAACATCAACGTTTTTAGCAAGGTCAAACGCATCATACATATTTACAAAACGCTCTGTTACCGACTGCCGTTTCTGCGCCTTGGTTTTTCTTTTCTTAATAACCAAATCACAAAAAGGAATATCACATTCTTTTGATACGACTTTGGCAAGCAGTTCTGACTGATTGAATTCCCTCTTTATTTCATCGCTTTTTCGCATGGGAACATAAGTAACACAATCAAAATCAATGAGCGTATAATACTTTTTAACTGTATCGGCAAGGATTTTGCCGTAACTTTCTGCGAGAAAAGGCATAGAACGCATTTTGAAATTAAGTATCCCCTGCTGAATCTGCCCTTCATAATAAAATGGTGCAATTACCGCTTTATACTCACGGATTTTCTGACGTTTTTTACAGATACATTCATGCTTGTTACAACCGCATTTCGGGCAGAACGGCGGTTCTATAACAGGCAAACCAACGCAGTTTTCACACAAATCTTTATCAAATTCAATAACTTCACCGCAGATGCTGCACCTTTTTGGAAACAGTGCCGTCTGCATTAATTTAAGCACATCTTTCATACTGTAATATTATCTTTGATACTGTCGTAAAATTTATCACTGATACCGCTTATATTTTTAATTTCTTCTGTGCTCGTATAACTGCCGATTACATTTCTGTAAGCAATAATTGCATTAGCCTTACTTTCACCGATACCTTTAATCTTCATTAAATCTTTCGCAGAACAGGTATTGATATTGACAACAATATTCGGGTCTTTTTCAATTTTTGAAGAAGATTGGGTTGAACTGTTTTCTGATGATTCAGCTGAGTTTTGAAGAAGTGTAACCGATGAAGTATTTTCTGAAGATTCTGTTTTTGAAACTGTTTTCGGCTGTGACGCCGCAATATAAATAATTAAAATACCGACAATAATTAACGCAATGCCTATCAATATCCGTGACTGACGCTTATCGCTTATTACCGTACTTTTTGTTTGCTTTTCTGCCATATCTACTGTAACCGTTTTGCTTTTTATTATATTTTGCCTGTGAACCGCTTATAAGGCAATTTTTGCCCGAGCCTATCAAATCAGTTCTGTGTGCCCTGCGGAGCGCCTCTTCGCAAAGTTTATAATTCCTGCCGTCATAATACTGCAAAAGCGCCCTTTGCATTGCCTTATCGTGAGGAGTTTTGGCAACATAAACTTTTTCCATTGTATAGGGGTCAAGTTCCGTATAAAACATACATGTTGAAATCGTGCCGGGAGTCGGGTAAAAATCCTGCACCTGCTCGGGTCTGATATTATGCTTTTTAAGAAATACTGCCAGTTCGATTGCATCATCAAGAGTTGAGCCGGGGTGGCTTGACATAAGATACGGCACAAGATACTGCTCTTTATGCACCTGACCCGTATATCTGAAATAACGCTTTGAAAATTCGATATACGCCTCAATATGAGGCTTTCCCATTTTATCAAGAACTGCGGCACTGCAATGCTCGGGGGCAACTTTTAACTGACCCGAAACGTGGTGTTCAACAAGTTCACGAAAGAACGTATCGTCTTTATCCTGCAAAAGATAATCATATCTTATTCCGCTGCGGATAAAGACTTTTTTTATATTAGGAAGTGAACGGACACTGCGCAGAATATCAAGATATTCGCTGTGATCTGCAATCAGATTCGGACACGGCTTTGGAGCAAGACATTTTTTCCCTTTGCACAGGCCGTGTTCAAGCTGAAATTCACATGACGGCTTTCTGAAATTTGCAGTAGGACCGCCTATATCGTGAATATATCCTTTGAAATTTTTAAGTGTTGTAAGCAGTTTTGCCTCTTTGATAATGCTTTCTTTACTGCGTGAAGTAACATATCTGCCCTGATGAAACTGAATGGAACAGAAATTGCAGGCACCGTAACAACCACGGTTGTGAGTAATTGAAAACTCAACTTCCTGAATACCGGGAACACCTCCCTGACTTTCATAAATCGGATGATATGTACGCATATAAGGCAGGTCGTAAACTGCGTCAAGTTCTTCGGTTGTCAGCGGAGTCATGGGAACATTCTGAACAAGCATAAGTTTGCCGTGCTTCTGGCGGACTGCCCTTCCCCTTATATGATCCTGCTCGTCCTGTTCTATTCGGACAGATTTAGCATATTCCTTTTTTGAATTTATACAGTTTTCAAATGAGGGTACTTCAACACCGTCATACGGTGTATTGCGAACATCAACTGCATAACAAGTTCCTTTAATATCTGTTAAATCAGAAATACTTTCGCCGTTATTGAGCCTGTCCGCAATTTCAACAATCTGCTTTTCCCCCATACCGTAAATGAGCAAATCCGCTTTGGAATCAAGCAAAACAGACGGCTTAATTTCATCTGCCCAGTAATCATAATGGGCAAAACGGCGAAGAGAGGCTTCAAGACCGCCGAGAATGATAGGACTTTCGGGATAAAGCCGCCTTACTATATTTGAATAAACGGTAACAGCCCTGTCGGGTCTTTTACCTGACTTACCGCCTACGGTGTAAGCGTCATCGTGGCGTAATTTTTTAGATGCGGTATAATGAGCAACCATTGAATCAATATTACCCGATGTGATTAGAAAACCAAGCCTCGGAGTGCCGAAACGCTTAAAATCGTTATCATTATGCCAATTAGGCTGACTTAAAATTGCAACCTTATAACCTGCATTTTCAAGCACTCTTGAAATGATTGAAACGCCGAAAGACGGGTGATCAACATAAGAATCACCCGTTATATATACAAAATCAACGCTGTTCCAGCCTCTGTCTTTACAGTCTTGAACACTAATCGGTAAAAAATTATTCATCGAAATCTCCGCCCTGATTGTCTATAATACCGTCATCTACTTCATTCTTGATAATTGCCTCGTCAATGGAAATCTGCTCGGTATTATCGGCTGTAAAATCTCTGCCACTTTCATAGGCGCGTTTTTCAAGCCACATCTGTTTGGTCATAAGCACCTGTCTTGGCTTACTTCCCTCGGCAGGTCCTATAACGCCGTATTCCTGGAGTTGGTCAATGATTTTTGCACCGCGGGCATAACCGACAGAGAGTTTTCGCTGTAAAAATGATGTAGATGCCGTGCCTGTTTCCATTACAATTTCAGCCGCTTTTTCAAAGAGCGGGTCAAAATTGTTGCCGTCACCGCCGTTATCTTCAAACGGACTTGATTTTTTATCGGTTACAGCCTTAGCCTCGATTTCCTTTTGAATATTTTCATCATATTCGGTTTCGCCCTGATTTTTAATGAAATCGCAAAGTTTTTCAACTTCTTCATCGCTTATAAAGCAACCCTGAACACGCAGCGGTTTTGTCGCACCGATAGGGCTGTAAAGCATATCGCCGTTGCCGAGAAGTTTTTCGGCACCCGAGGCATCAAGAATAGTTCTTGAGTCAATCTGTGACGATACCGTAAGTGCAATTCTGGAAGAAATATTTGCCTTGATAAGACCTGTAATAACATCGACAGACGGTCTTTGAGTAGCAATAACAAGATGCATGCCTGCGGCACGAGCCATTTGAGCAAGACGGCAGATCGAGTCTTCAACCTCTTTCGGCGCCGCCATCATAAGGTCTGCAAGCTCATCGATAAATATACAGATTTTAGGCATAAAATCAACATCTTCGTGCTTTTCGGCATACTTATTGTATCCCGAAATATCACGAACGCCGATTTCGGAAAATTTATTATAACGCTGAAGCATTTCGGAAACTGCCCATCCGAGCGCACCTGCGGCTTTTCTCGGGTCTGTAACAACAGGAACAAGAAGGTGAGGAATTCCGACATACTTTGAAAATTCAACCTGCTTAGGGTCAATCATAAGGAATTTGACTTCATCGGGTTTTGCTCTGTAAAGCATTGAAACGATAATTGAATTCATACATACAGATTTACCTGAACCGGTAGTACCTGCAATAAGCAGATGAGGCATTTTTGCAATATCACAGAAAACACTGTTGCCGCCGATGTCTTTTCCCAGTCCGGCGGAAAGCTTTGAGGACTGCTGTGCGAATTCGGGAGTTTCAATGATTTCACGCATAAATACACTGTTTTTAACTGTGTTCGGAACTTCGATACCTACAGCGGCTTTGCCCGGGATTGGCGCCTCAATTCTTACGTGCGTTGCGGCGAGATTAAGCGCAATATCGTCTGCAAGATTTGTAATTTTGGAAATTCTTATGCCTGCGGCAGGTTTGAGTTCGTACCTTGTAACAGTAGGACCTCTGCTTATATCGGTAATTGTAGCATCGACATTAAAGGAATGAAGTGTATCAATAAGTTTTTCAGCATTTTCTTTAAGTTCGCCGCTGACATCTTTTACAGATGCATGAACGCCCTTATTAAGCAAATCAACAGTCGGCATAATATATTCATCGACGGATGCTTTCATCTGACTGTCTGTAACTTCAAATTTTTCAATAGGTTTATTTTCTTCTGTATTCGAAACATCACGCACGATTTCATCAATCGACTTTGACTTGTTTCTTTCTCTGAGTGCCTTATTGCGTGCCGTTGTTTCATTGATTTCATCAATAATATCTTTAGGCACACTCGTCATATTTTCTTCAGGCTGAATATCAATATCGGCAGATTTTTTCTGCTTTCTGCCTTTTTTAGGCTTATCCTCATCAAGGGGAGAAATTTCGTCAAGCGGAACATCAATGTTGTGCTTATTCATTTTCCTCTGCTCTATTTTTTCCTCAATGGCAGGTGCAACCTTTTCATATGTAGCCTTTGCAGGAGCGGCAGCACCTTTCAAAAACTGAATGATTGTAATGCCTGTAAGAAACATAAAATCAACAAATACAAGCACCAAATCAACAACTATTGCCGCAGTTTTGCCGAAAGTAAGCAAAAGCCAGCCGACAAGCGCACCGAAAAAGCCTCCGTTAAAATTTGACGGTGCATCGGTAAATGAATCGGTAACAGCAGTTTTAAAGTCAGCTCCCGACTGATTCTGAACAATATATATTAATGCGGAAATTAAAAAAATCATCAATATACATTCAATCGCCTTGGCTATAAATTCATAAGGTCTGTTATCTTTAACGGAATAAAGAACGGTAATCACAACCGTTAAAATCGGAAAGAGAATTGAAGCAAGATAGCCGAAAAGACCAACATATGTATTATGAACAAAATGCCATGCACCCTCGCCGCTGACAACAGCGACAAAGAAAAATATAATTGAAACGGCAAAAAGGACTACGCCGGCAATCCTGTTTACAGCCTCTCTTTTTTCTGCCTTTAATGCCTGCTCGTTTGCCCTTTTGTTTTTACTTTGGGCAGGCTTTTTTTTCTGATTGTTTTTACTGTTAGCCATATTATCCCCTGTTAATTAATAGTTCTATTACGCCTGCAAGAACAGATATGCCACCTATTGCAAAATCGTAATACGAAAAATATTTTAAATGATTTTTTGAAACAACGAAAAGCAGCAACTTTGCACATAAAAATGAAACTGCACCTGCAATAACAACGGCAATAATGCCCTCAATAATTGTTACATAAGTTACGCATTTTATAATTTCGGCAATACCGAAAATTATCAGCATCGGCACTGAAAGAGCAGTAAAATATCTGAAAGCAACTTTTTTATTAACTCCGAACAAAATCGGAATGCAGATTGCAATAACAGGCATTGAAAATCCTGCAATCGGCAGGGTAATAAACAACAATACAGATACAATTAATGCACATGGCAAACCGAGCGGATGCCCCTTTTCGTTTTTAGAAAGTTTAAATGAAGATATAAGCAAAAGAACAGCAATTATTATAAAGCAGATACCCTCGCTTAAAACATTACCGTCATACGAAACAGATTGCAGAATACTGTAAATATTTCCTTTGTCGCCAATCGGAATTAAATAAAAAGGCAACAAAACATAAGGAATTACGGTTAAGTACATAAACTTTCGGGAATTCGAGGATTCGCTGATTTTAAGATTTTTTTTAAACAGCTCACTCCAGCCCATAAAGAACTCATAAATCAATTTTATAAAAACTTTATAAAATGCTATTGTAATTCCGATTGCAATGCCGATATGTATCAGACCCGTAAGTTCCGAACAGGCACCCGCGTACCTGCCGGCAAAATCGTGAAATACAGCAGAGTGACCGCTTTCAGATACGGGAAACAGGAAAGTTACCGCCTGAGCGATTGCCTGAAAAATTGCAGTTAAGATTGACAAGGTTTTTACCTCCGAACATAGAAGCGTTATCAACGAAATAGCCTGCACGCAAATAATCATAAGGATTGCTTGAACGAATACTGTTACAGGCTGAAAAATTACTTTTGTTATAAAAAATATCCTGCTCGTTTACTACAGACCAAAGCATTTACTGCTCTCCTTTCTCAATCGTATCATTCAGAAAAGAAAGAGCGTCGCAAAGACCGCCGAGCTCATCAATCAGACCGCAGGCAACTGCGCCCTCGCCGTCAAGCACCGTGCCGACATCCATAACAAGCTCGCCTGTCTTAAGCATAAGCTTTCTGAAATCGTCAGAAGAAATTTTTGAATTGCTTTCTACAAAATTAACAATCCTGTCCTGCATTTTTTCAAAATAAGACAAAGTTTGCGGAACACCGAGCACAAGTCCGTTCATTCGAACAGGGTGTACGGTCATAGTAGCACTCGGCACAATAAAACTTTTTTTGCAGGAAACTGCAAGCGGCACGCCTATTGAATGACCGCCGCCGAGAACAAGTGACGCAGTAGGCGTTTTCATTGTTGAAAGCAGCTCGGCGATAGCAAGTCCCGCTTCAACATCACCGCCGACGGTATTAAGTATAATCAGCAGTCCCTCAATTTCCTTGCTTTCTTCAATCGCAACTAACTGCGGTATTACGTGCTCATATTTTGTAGTTTTATTCTGACTCGGCAGAATATAATGCCCCTCAATCTGCCCGATTATTGTAAGGCAATGAATAAAATGACCGTCTTTTTCAACGGTGATTGAACCTGTTTCAAAATCATTTGAGGCATTATTTTCAGCAGATATATTTTCATTTTCGGTTTCAGGCATATAAAAAACTCCTTTTGCAGATATATAGAGTTATTATGCCCAAAAAGCCTTGTATATTGTATCACACAAAAGAAAATATTTCAAT
>CABUAS010000062.1 GCA_902489595.1 uncultured Oscillospiraceae bacterium
CTTGTAAAAACAAAGTGCTTCATTCAACAATATTAAATTTAGGCATAAGAAAAGCGCCCTGCTATTGCACAGGCGCATTAAATCAAGTCGTCAGGTACTTTCTGATTTGTTTTCATATCTTCAGTCACTTTAAGTCTTGAAATGATGTGTGAATGCTTACAGTCATTACACCACATAACAGCAAAACCCATATCATCAACAACTTTTGTTGCGTTATAATCAGTATTTTCGCTTTTGCATACTGGGCATTGCCCTACTGTGCCGCTTTTTGCAAAATTTTCAAGATTTTTCAACCATTTCACACCATTTCACCCCTTTTCTTTAACTGTTCAAATACTTCTTCTTGAACCTTGTATGCTTCGATTTCCATTTCTGCTAAATGTTCTTGACAATACTTTCTGCCATATTTTTGCAACTGCTTAACATGGCATTTTTCGTGAATAATTGTTTTAATAAGTTCTTCTTCACTAATAAAAGCATTTGGGAACAAATCAATTCTCCCAATATTATTATAATCAGTAGAGCCATAAAAACTCGTTGACAAAAATGTTTCAGACCTCTGTATTTTTATTGTTAATCCTTTTATGTCAAAACCATATTTTTCACAAACTCTCTTAACTTCTCTTTTTTGCATAGGAACTTTTAAATTCGAAAATGTTCCAGTATTAGCGGTCTTTCGGTCAAGATTTCTTGCCATCATTATAACTCCGTCTTGGAGCATTTGCAAGTATTTTTCTTTAAACTCTGCATAATTCTTACATTTAATAATATTGCCTGTGATACCTTCCCTGCGATACTGACCGCCACCTGCTTCAACATACCAGCGTGGAACATCATCAAGCGAACAGCGGCAATTTACAACTTCTGCTGCACTGCCGTTTGGATCTTTAGGGTACATCAGACCATTTGAAAAAGGCTCGTCAAGTTCTTTCCACTCTTTATCAACACGCTGATGTGACGGTCTTGTTTTTCTGTCAAGCGTTGCATTCCATTGTTTAACTGTATCGCAACCTAATTCTTTTGCACGATATGCGCAATCCAAATCAGCCTTACACTGGATTCTGCCGCCCTCTGTTCTTGCTATTCGCATCGCCCTTGCCATTGAAGCCTGTCCCAAATTGCTGATGTTTCTTGCAATATCAGTATATTGCATTTCAGTTGAAAATCCCCTTTGCATTTCTGATACAACATCTTTTTTTAACTGTTCGGTATCACCGCCGAGTTTATCAGACAGTTTTACACCGTCACAAGTCATCTGTAAAGCGTTTACAACTTCATTTTGGTCTATGGGTATAGTGATACCCTCACCAAAGCCCTGAAGGCTGTATTGACTGCCTATAAAGCCGTTTTCATAGCATTTATTGTAATACTCATTTATGCTTTTAAAATTATTGCCTTTGAGTATATCAAGATAGGCTGATATTTGGCTTTCAAGCTGCTTTTGAAATTCAATCTGATAGGCTTTTGACTGCGTTTGTGGCATTGCCTGTAATTCTCTGATATTCTTTTTAATATCTGCAAGTGCCTTTGTATAATTCTTTTCAAGGGCTTCTAAGGCTTGTGCCTATTGCCGATGTTATTATTCCGTTCTTCAAATACTTTTCTGAAAAATCAAAAAGTAAATGGGTGTTTACCTCCGAACAGGGCGGGCGTTTGCAAGATACATGGTATAGGAAACTGCAAGCAAGCGCATTAAAAGCCTTAAATATGCAGCACACTACCCACGAGGCAAGACACACTTGCATCACCCAATTAACAGTTCACAACGTTAATGAAAGTATAATCAAAGAAATTGTGGGGCATAAAGCGGCACAGTCCTTCACAGAAAGGGTATACACCCACATCTATATGAAAACAAAAATTGAAGCAGTAAACAAAATACATACAGATATAAAGGACTAACATTTTGTTAGCCCTTTTTTCATAAATAAATTTGTTACCTACCTGTTACCTACTTGTTACCTATAAAATAATTTTAAGTAATCCGCAACAGGTGAAAAAGTCAGAAAAAAAGCCACATAGAATGTTCTATGTGGTCTTTGAAAGTGTGGTGGAGATGGCGGTAATCGAAACCGCGTCCAAAGCTGTCTTGCCAAGGGCTCTACGAGTGTAGTTTGTTATTTAAGATTCCCCACGCAGTACGAAAACAAACATTCTTACTGTTTCGGTAGGCTCTGATACCTGACGGAAAGCGAGCCGATTTTCCGTTCATGTTCGCCGCTTATCGACGCCTTATCCTAAGCCGCGGCAGTCAAAGGTAAGACGAAAGCTGCACTTAGGCAGCTAAAGCTACTGATTTATTATTGTCAGTTAATTTTAAGGTGTTACTTTTAAAGCGGTGCAACTCCGCTACTCGCTGACCAAGGTTTAACAACCCTGTCGAAATCCTTTCATCCCCATATTAAATTGTAAAATTAATAGCGTTCTTTAAATTCACGTTCTATTGTTCTTTGAGCGTCACGCTTTGCGGCAACTGCCCTTTTATCGTGCAGTTTTTTACCTTTGCAAAGACCTATCTGCAGTTTCGCCCTGCCTTTTTTTATATAAAGTTCAAGCGGAATTATGCTAAGCCCCTGCTGCTGACTCTGTCCGAAAAGTTTCATAATCTCTTTTTTATGAAGCAAAAGTCTTTTTTTTCGCATCGGGTCGCGGTTAAATCTGTTGCCCATTTCATAAGGCGAAATATGCATACCGATTGCAAACATTTCGCCGTCGTCAACACTGCAAAATGAATCCTTAAGATTTACCCTGCCGTTTCGAATTGACTTGATTTCAGTGCCGAAAAGTTCTATACCTGCCTCGTAAGTATCTATCACAAAATAGTCGTGATAAGCCTTTTTGTTTTTTGCTATGACTTTAAATTCTTCTGACAAGGTTATCACTCCTTTTTTGTATGGGTTATAAGGTATTAAAACTACAGCGGGGTGAGGGCACCCCACCCTACGAGGGCGTTATTTAACATATTGTGGGGGACAATCAAATCAAACTTCTGCCTTCAAGGGCACGGGAGAGGGTGACCTCGTCGGCATATTCAAGGTCTGCACCGACGGGCACTCCGTAGGCAAGCCGTGAAACGGTAATCCCCATAGGCTTGAGCAGTCTGCCGATATACATTGCAGTTGCCTCGCCCTCAACGGTAGGATTGGTTGCCATAATAACTTCCTCAACCTCGCCGTCGCCGAGGCGTGCAATAAGTTCTTTAATTCTTATCTGATCGGGGCCGATATTCGCCATTGGTGAAATTGCGCCATGAAGAACGTGATATGTACCGTTATACTCGTGGGTACGCTCTATAGCGGCGACATCACGGGGATCTTCCACAACGCAGATAATCGACTTATCTCTCGTTTCGCTTTTGCAGATAGGGCACAAATCATCATCTGCCAAATCACAGCAGATTTTGCACTGCTTGATTTTTGTATGAGCGTCTGTAATGGCGTTTGCAAATTCCTGCGCCTCCTGCTCCGAAAGTCCAAGCACGTAAAATGCCATACGCTGTGCAGTTTTATGGCCTATACCCTGCATACGCTCAAACTGGTCTATTAAATTTTGAAGCGGTGCTAAATTATACGCCATAACAATCTCCTAATACTGCCGTAGTTCAAGGTCAAAAGACGCTTTCTAAATAAAATGGATGGATTTTGGCGTTGAACAAGGCTTTAATACAATTTTATGATGGGCGCATATGTAAATATGTAACCAAATAAAATTGTATTTATAACGCAGTTCAAGGTCAAAAGACGCCATTTTTAAAGTCCCGGTATATTGAGGCCGCCTGTTACAGATGATAATTCTCTTTCGGACTCTTCTGCAATCTGCCTTGTTGCCTCGTTGAGAGCGGCTACAAGCATATCCTCAAGCATTTCAACATCTTCGGGGTCTACAACCTCGGGATTGATACCGATTGCCTTAACCTCGTGCTTGCCGTTCATAGTTACTTCTACCATGCCGCCGCCTGAAGAAACAACATATTCCTTTTCTTCAAGTTCAGCCTGCTTTTTTTCGATATTTTCCTGCATTTTCTGTGCCTGTTTGAGCATAGCCTGCATATTCTGCGGACCGCCGCCCATTCCCTGAGGAAGTCTTGCTTTCATAAAGTTTTCTCCTTTATTTTAAAATTTATTCAACATTTATATTAACATTTCCCTGAGCCTTTGCAATCAAGTCTTCAAGCGGATCTCTTTTTTCGCCGCTGTCGGATTTCTTTTTGAGAATTCCGAGTTTATAATTCTGCCCCGTAACATCATAAAGAGCATTTTTGATTGCCTTTGAATGAGTAGGGATTTTTATAAACTGATTAAGTGTACTGTTGTTTGAGGCAAGAAGGAAATATTCGTCACGAACATAGGCTTTTGCACCGTTCAGCACGCCGTAAAGTGCAATATCGGATTTATAAATTGCCTCCATAAAATCTGCCCAGTATTCAAACTCTCGCTTTGCACTCGGCGCAGGAGCAGATTTCGGCTCGTTCTGCGGCTGAGGTTCCGGAATCGGCGGCAAAGGTTCGCTGTCAGGTGTACTGACAATCGGCTCTGATAAAACTTTCTGTGGTTCTTCAAACTTTTCCGTATTCTGTATTTCCTGCTTTTCTTCCGATTCTTTCGGCTGTTCGACATTTTCGGGAACAACTGTTTTAACAGGTGCAGGCTTAACCGCAACACCGTTTCTGACTGCCCTTTCAAGAGCCGAAATCCTGTCTAAAACAGAATCCATAGACTGCTCGAGTTTAGGCTCGCAAAGTTTAATCAGCGTCATTTCCATTTCAATTCTGGAATTTGCACCGCCCTTAATTTTAACAAGCGTATCCTGAAACAAATCAAGCGCAAATATAACCGACGGAAGTGTAAAATTATCGGCGCTGCTCAAAATTGTGTTATATTCATCATCGGTGCAGACAATCAGCTCACGGCTTTTATCAACCGTTTTTACAATAAGAAAATTGCGCAGATGATTAATCATTTCAACGCAAAGGCGCTCCATATCATAGCTGTTTGCGTGAAGTTTGCTGATAACATTCAGTGCATCGCCGCCGTTTTTGTTGCATATAGCATCGGAAAGCTCATAAAGCGACTCTCTGCCTGCAATTCCTGCAACCTCGGACACAAGTTTTTCATCAATCTTCTGATTTCTGCCTGCACACTGGTCTAAAATTGACAGAGCATCTCTCATTCCGCCGTCGGCAATTCGTGAAATCAGAATTGCGCCCTCTTCGGTAAGGTCAAGATTTTCAAATCCTGCCACCTGCATAAGGCGTTTTGCCATCGTTTCAGGCTGTATACGTTTGAAATCAAATCGCTGACAGCGTGACAGAATCGTAGCAGGAAGTTTGTGAACTTCGGTAGTTGCAAGAATGAAAATGACGTGGGCGGGCGGTTCTTCAAGCGTTTTGAGCAAAGCATTGAATGCGCCTGTTGAAAGCATATGCACCTCGTCAATAATATAAACACGGTATCTGCCTCGGCTCGGCGTATAATTTGCCTCTTCGCGCAGGTCACGTATATTGTCAACACCGTTATTTGATGCAGCGTCAATTTCAACAACATCATAGATTGAGCCTGAGTCAAGACCTCGGCAAACCTCGCATTCATTACACGGCTCACCGTTCACGCTGTTTTCACAGTTAACTGCCTTGGCAAGAATTTTCGCACAGCTTGTTTTGCCCGTTCCCCTTGAACCTGTAAAAAGATAGGCGTGTGAGATACGGTTTTCTTTAATTTCGTTGAGCAGAGTTGAGGTTACGTGTTCCTGCCCGTAAACGTCAGAAAAAACCTTAGGTCTGTATTTTCTGTATAAAACCTGATACACTTCTCTGCCCTCCCTGATAAACATAAAAATACGGTTACATTATTAACGTAACGTACAGACTTGTCTGCGGCGCACAGAATAATCCACTTATTGCTGCTCGGTTCCCCGCCTGACAAGGTTCGTAGCATCCCGTCGCACAGGGCCCATACGCTACGCTAATAATGCAACCGCTTAAATTGTAATAGTATTATACACTAAAATTATTCCGAAATCAATACTTTTTCGATTTCTCCGTAATAAATATAGTGAAAATCTTTTGCCTGATACCATTTATCCTCAATCGTGCCGTCTATAAACTGCTCAGGCTCAAACTTTGACTTTGCCACCTTTCTGCAAACAAGAACGAGTTTTGCCTCCTCAAAATAAGGCGCTTTCTCATAAAAACACGGTGTAAGACCTGCTTCTTCTACCTTGTCAACATCTCTGCCGCTCTTAGAACCGCAAATACTGTGGATAGCCTTTTTCTCTTTCGGATAAAAACTGAGTGTAAAATAATTGTTGGCATTTAAAAATTCCTCAGTATATCTCTGCGGACGGATATAAACGGTAGCCATATCCTTACCCCAGAGTTCGCCGACTGCACCCCATGATACCGTCATAGTATTGAGTTTTTCGCCGTTGCCTGCCGTAACAAGTCCCCAATCATCGGCAATAAGGCTGACAACATTTTCCCTAACATCTCTGAAATTAACTTCTTTGAACATAGAATCACCTCATAATATTATATACCGCATTATGCATAAATATATTATAACATACCTGTCAATATCCGTTTTCATTTTGCGGGAGGATATTTCTCCCGAGTGAAGAGTGAATAGTTTCGGTTTGTTTGATTATATTTCGGGTCGATGTGAGCATCGACCCCTGCAAAGTTGCAATAACGCTGTTGTAATTTTGCAGGGATGAACTGTCAAAAGCGATGCACCCTACGGGGTTACGCTAATAGCATAAATTGTGCCTTTGAAAGAATTTGTTTTTGAACCGATGCGCTGGGTTGGGATAAGAAAAGTTGAATTTTTGATTTTGCTTTGCCTTACCTTATTTTCAAATGAATAACTGCCTATCGCTTTTTTCTTGCAGAACAGACCCGTTTTAACAGCTGTTTTCAGCGGTGCAGTATCAATTACAAAATTCAGTTTTTTGCCTGCTGTGAGTTTATAATCAAACTCAAATGTGTAAAATTCATTCGTAAAGCCGAGTTTGCCGTTTTCGGTTATTCTTAAATCATATGTGCCGTAAGGGCAGTCTGCCTCTGCAATAATCTGATTCGGTTTAACCTCGTCAAACGAAATGAAAAGATTAAGTTTTGCACCGTTTTCAAGATTTTTACAGCCTGTTTCAACAAATGAACTGCCGCCCGACAAAATAATATTCTTCATCGGTTCAAACTTATCTGCACTCTTTTTGCAGGCACTGTCAATATTTTTTTCAACAGACAGAACTGCATTTATATTTTTCTTATCGGTGCAGCTGCCCCAGTTTTTCTCTGCCATAAACGAGGCGCTGTCGTTAAATCTTAAATACAAATCTTCTTCTGTGATGCCCTTTGAGCGTTTGTCAATATTATCCTGCCATATTGCAAAACAGCCGCCGAGTATCTGCTTGTTTCCTGCCGGTAAGTTAACATATCTGCCGCCTTTAAGGCGAACCCTGTTAGGCTCAAAATCCTTAAACCCTTTTTTTCTGTTGATAAAATCCATATAAGGCGCACGGATTTTAGAGCCGTTCGGAACAATATAGAGCAGATTATCAATCGTATTTATAAGCTTATAGCCCATATCATACATTTCTCTGCCATCTGCCCATTCACTGTTCCAGAGGTTCATTTCAACGCCGTCAACAGCCTCTTTTTTAATCACCGTTTCGGGATTATCCTTAATCCAGGTAAGACTGCCCCACAAACGCACAGGATTGGTCTTTTTTATATAAGGTATAATTTCATTGACAAAATTTCTGTAAGCAGTATAGTCGCTTAAAAATTCATCTGCACCGATATGAACCGTAGTTCCTTTCGGGAAAACAGGCTCATCACCCAGCGTGTATTCATCAAAAATTCTTTTAACAAACTCAACACATTCAGGTCTTGAAACGTCAACATGGTCGGTAAGCGGACGTTTTTTCATTAAAATAGAACGCAGATTTTTAACTGCATATTCAGGAAATACTTTTGTAAACGCAAGCGCATGCGCAGGCATATCAATTTCAGGTGTAATGCGAACACCATTTGCCGCCGAATTCTTCATAAATGCATTAAATTCCTGCTTGCTGTAATGATAATCCTTTGCAGTTGCCGTTTCGCCTCTGTCATTTTTCATATCACTTTCAAGCCGGAATGCCTGATAAGCATCAAACGTGCTTTCATCACCGTTTTCGGCATAATCCTCAAGCCAGATATAATTATCGCTCAGATGAATATGAAAATCGTTATATTTATACCAAGCCATACGGTTTACAATTTTTTCAAGCATAGCCATTGAAACAGGCTTTCTGCCAACATCAAGCATAAATCCTCTTACACTGTAACGGGGGTAATCACGCATAATTCCGCACGGAAAGCCGTCCTGTACCATAAGCTGACAAATTGTTTTGCCTGCCCATACTGCGCCTTTGAAATTATATGCAGAAACAACGATTGATTTTTCGGTGCACTGAATTTCATAACCCTCTTCGCCGAGGTAAGCAAGACTTTTGTCAAAAGCAAAATGAACCGTTCCGTTTTCTGAAACTTCAGTAATTTTATTGCCCGTTACCGAAAAAAGTTCATCTGCAAAATCATTGGCAGCAGTTTTAAACTCATCATCTGCTGAATACGATGAAATCTTTTTCAAGCTGCCTTTTTCACCGTGCCACTGTGCAGGCTCGGGAATAACATTCGGCTTTCTGCCCTGTGCACCGTAAGTACCTTTAATTAAAATCGGGCAGTCTTTTTCAGCAGTTTCGCCGCCCTTTGTGCATTTGAACGAGAGCACGATATTCATATCCGTAAGCGGAGTATGTATATTCAGTTCGTCATCAACAACCTGCGGGAAATCTGCGCCGATAAAATCAGCCTTCCAGCCGCTTGTAACAGAATAAACAACTGCTGAGTTTTTTATTTGTAAATCAATATCAGGCGTTGCCGTTTTCATAAAATTATACCTCACTAATAATAATGTAATAATTATACAATAACAAAAACTTTTTTTAAATTCAAAATAGGGAACATTAAATACAAAAAACAGAATTATTTAAGTTTCATTTTCATTTTTGAATATTTCTGACCATTGTAATTTGCCCACGCCTCACAGTAAAGTTTATAGTAAGAAACGTTCTTCTTTTTTCTGTAACCCTCAAAGAAATTGCACCACACTGCTGACGGAATTGCCACAACAATATAATAAAGCGGACCTAAAAGCAGACACTGCCACGTGTGGCCATATTCGTGAATTCTTGTATTATAAGTCCACGTTTTATTCGGGTGATTATCACGCATAAAAATAAACAGACCCATTGAAAGTCCGCCGCTTTTCCACGGCAGATAAACAATATAGGAATAGCCGAAGCGCTGCCAGCGTCTTTTTTTAATTTTTGTACAGAATAAAAACATAACTGCGCCTACAATATTAACAGGCAGTCCCCATGTCCACTGCACAAAATAAAACAGGAACTTTTTAACTGAATTTTTAAAGCTTTTTTCGGGCACATCAGGTGCTTTTTTTGTTATATCAATTACTGCCATAATTATTTTTCCTCCGTATCATTTTCCGATAAAAGTATAATATATTCACCGTTTTCATTCGTTTCAAGCGTATGCGTGCTGTCTGCATTGCCTGTACCGAGCCACGTTTTTTCAAATTTCTGACCCGAGATAAGTTCACACCTTTTAATCTGCTCCTCTGTAAGTGAAACCGAGCCGTATTTATGTTTAACGGCAATAGCCGCCCTTATCATAGTATGGTCTTCCTTCGTCATCTGAAAATTACGAAGAAGTATAAGCGACACGATTGCCGCAATTATCGGAATAATTGCAACGCATATTCTTACGCCGAATACTGCGCTTGAACTCTGCTCAAACAGCATACCTGTTGATGCCTCATATTCGGCAACCTTATCGCCCGTAACAAGACCGAACCCCTGCAAAGTAAAGCCGACAAGCGCCGCCATTACACCGCTGATGCTTTTCTTGATAAGCGTGCTGAAAGTGGAAATAACGCCCTCACGGCGTCTGCCGGTTATCAATTCATCAACATCTGTAATATCGGGGAAAATATTTGTTGAAACAAAACCGAGCCCCGACATACCGAACGGATATAAAATCATACTGAGCATCATAAGCGCAATCCACAAATAAGACATCGCACCGCCCTTATCCTGCTGCATAAACAAGCCGATTGCAAGACCTGCCACCATAAGCGGAGTAACTATATTGCCGCACTTTTTCTTGCCTCTTTTGATGGTGAGTTCATAGTTAAGCGGAAATGCCGCCGCCTCGGCAACACCTGCAACGGCATTGTAAATTGCATATTTTCCATACTGATTTGCAAGATATTTGATATAATATACCTTAGAATTTGCATAAAATCCTGTTGAAAACTGATGAGCCACACTCATAAAGAAATACTGGCGAAAAGATTTGTTTTTAAATACAAGCACATATTCACGAAGTATGTATTTTAAATCAAGCTTTTCATTATTCATTTGAAGTGAGCTCGGCTCTTTTGTAGTTTTAAATGTCAGAAAAACAGAAACCGAATAGAAAACAGCAAGTACAATGCCGATAATCAGAAACGGCGTTTTTGAAGCAGAAGTAAGCGTTCCGTTTGAGCCGAAAAGTGCAAGGATTAAAACAGCAATTCCGAACGACGGCACCATACCTGCCGAGTTGAACAAATAGCCTACCGAATTATACTGCGTTCTCAAATCATAATCGGGTGCAAGCTCGGGCAGCATTGCTGTGTGCGGCACGCTGATAATTGTAAATGCCGTTTTATAAAGCATATAAATCAACACATAATAAACCATTGCCGTTTTGGGATTTTCTGCACCGTTCAGTCCAAAACTATTCCACAAAAGCGAATACGAAACAAGAAGAACAGGAATTCCCATAAGAAGATATTTTCTATGCTTGCCGTATTTTGACCGTGTTCTGTCTGTAACAATACCCATAACGGGGTCTGTCACAGCATCCCATATTGTTGCAAGCATAACAACTATGCCTGCCTGATTCAGCGAAAGATTTACAACATCGGTTAAAAATATTGTAAAATACATACTGATAATGTATCCTGCGCCGCCGAGAAACATATTTGAATAACTGTAGTTAATCATCGGAACAATGGTGGATTTAAAATCACCTTTTATTCCAAGCGCTTTCTTTATTTTTTCGCCCATAAAATTACCCCTTTATATGTT
>CABUAS010000063.1 GCA_902489595.1 uncultured Oscillospiraceae bacterium
GTTAATTAAAAGTGATATGAGGAAAGCAATGCTTGAATTAATGTATATTACCAATAATCCCGATGTGGCAGTCGTTGCTCAGAGGTATGGGGTTGACAGAATTTTTGTCGATATGGAGTATATCGGCAAGGATAAGCGCCAGGGCGGTATGGACACTGTTCAGAATCATCATACAGTTCAGGATGTTTTAAATATAAAGTCGGTTTTAACTTCATCAAAGCTTCTGGTTCGTGTAAATCCGTTTTACGAAGGTACCGAAAATGAGGTAAACAGTGTTATCAATGCCGGTGCTGATATAGTTATGCTACCTATGTGGAAAACTGCCGCAGAAGTTTCTGAATTTATCCGCCTTGTAAACGGCATGGCAAAAACGCTTCTTCTGCTTGAAAATACCAACGCCGTCAACTGCCTTGATGAAGTTCTCGCTCTTGACGGGATTGACGAAATACATATAGGTCTTAACGATTTGCACCTTAGTATGGGCAAAAAATTTCTTTTTGAACTTCTTGCAGACGGCACTGTTGAGAATGTAACAAAAAAGATAGCCAAATCAGGCATACCTTACGGCTTCGGGGGTTTCGGCAGAATAGGCAGCGGTTTTCTTCCTGCCGATTATATTGTTGCAGAGCATTACCGCCTTGGCTCGTCAATGGCTATATTGTCGAGAGCCTTTTGCAATACAGCGATTTTTACTCAGAAAGAGGATATTGAGTATATTTTTGAAAACGGCATGAAGGATCTTCGTTCCTATGAAGAATTTTTAAAAACCTGTGATGAAAATTATTTCAATGAAACGCATAAAAAACTTTGTGAGCGTGTTGAAAAAATTGTAGGAGAGATGTGATTTGTATAAAGCATTTAAAAGATTTTGCGATATTGTAATTTCTCTTTTAGGATTAATTGTTTTGTCACCGCTTATGCTGGTTGTGGCAATAGCAATTAAAATCGAGTCAAAAGGGCCGGTTCTTTTTAAACAGACAAGGCTCGGTAAAGACGGCAGGGAATTTCAGATTTATAAATTTCGCTCAATGTGCGAGGGTGCCGAGAATATGGGCACGGGGCAGTATTCTTTTGCAGGTGATATGCGTGTTACAAAAGTAGGTAAATTTATCCGTGCAACAAGCATTGACGAACTGCCGCAGTTTATCAATATTTTAAAAGGTGAAATGTCTTTGGTAGGTTTCAGACCTCCGCTTACATATCACCCGTGGAAACTTGAAGAATATACAGCTGAGCAGTTGCGGATGTTTGAAGTCCGACCGGGTATTACAGGTTGGGCGCAGGTTCACGGCAGAAAACATACAGAGTGGCACGAAAGAATTAAACTCAATGTTTATTATGTCGACCATATGAGCCTTCTGCTTGATATTAAAATTCTGTTTTTAACAGTGTTTAAGGTAGTAAAAAACGAAGATAACGAAAATGTTACCGTAACCGTTCAGGGAACTGCGGCGGATATTAACGCCGATACTGAAGAAAAAGTGCCTGAAACCGTTTAAAAGGAATTTGCTATGAAAATTTTGTTTGTTGCAACTGTCCGCAGTCATATCGGTCAGTTTCATATGCCGTTTATAAAAGAATTAAAACGCCTCGGCTGTGAGGTTCACGGTGCTTACAAGGATAATTCAGATATGAAAAAAGGTCTTGATTTGTCACCGCTTGATAAGGTGTTTGAAGTGCCGTTTTCAAGAAGTCCTTACAGCGCCGATAATATGAAGGCATATAAAGTTCTCAAAAAAATTATTGATGAAAACGATTATGACGCTGTTCACTGCCACACCCCTATGGGCGCAGTTGTTACAAGGCTTGCCGCAAGGACAGCAAGGAAAAAGGGTACAAAGGTTATTTATACTGCACACGGCTTTCATTTTTATAACGGTGCTTCTAAAAAGAATTGGCTTCTTTTCTACAATGTTGAAAAGTATCTTGCAAGGTATACAGATTGCCTTATTACAATCAACAGCGAGGATTATAAACTTGCAACCGAAAAGCAGTTTGATATTGATAAAATTTATCATGTAAACGGCGTCGGTGTTGATATTGGCAGATTTCATAACATTGATGAAAGCGAAAAGCATAATTTAAGAGCAGAGTTCGGATATGGCGATGATGATTTTCTTATGATTTATCCTGCCGATTTCTGCGACAGAAAAAATCAGAATATGCTTTTTGATATGCTTAAAATCCTGCTTGAGAAACATAATAATTTCAGACTGCTTCTGCCGGGTCTTGAAGAAAAAGCACAGCCGTTTATTGATTATGCAAAGTCGCTCGGTGTGTTTGACAAAGTTGATATTATGGGCTACAGGCGTGATATAGACAAACTTGTTGGTATGTGTGATGTTTCGCTTTCCTCAAGTAAGCAGGAGGGACTGCCTATTAATCTTATCGAGGCTATGGCAATCGGCAACGCAATCGTTGCAACAGATGTCAGAGGCAACAACGATTTGGTTGAAAACGGCAGAAACGGCTACCTTGTGCCGCTTAATGACAGTAAGGCAATGGCAGACGCAGTGCTCAGAATTTATGATAATAAAGATCTTGCCGCACGGTTTAAAGAAAACAGCAAAGAAATGGTGCAGAAATATTCAGAAAAAAGCGTTATTGATGAAATGCTTAAAATTTACAGGGATTTAAAACTTATATGAGAATTTTACATATGATACCCGATATCGGCATTTCAAACGGCGTTATGAGCGTTATACTCAATTATGCAAAAGCAATGCCCGATGATATAAAATTTGATGTAATTTATTTTGCCGAAAAGGATAAAACACGAAAATCAGATATTGAAACGCTCGGCGGCAGGGTTTATAAAACAGATGTGCCGTCGCCGAAATCCTTGCTTTCTGGCAAAATGAGTGCGTTTTTCAAGCAGCATAAAGGCGAGTGGCAGGCACTTCATATTCACTGTCCGCACTTTGCAGTGTTTATTGCACCTTTTGCAAAAGCGGCAGGAATAAAAAAAATTGCCGTACATTGTCATTCAACAGTTTATTCGCTTAAAGGCAATCAAAAAAGAAATCAGCTTTTAAGCCTTTATGCAAAGTATTTTATAAAAACAAAAATTGCCTGCAGCAATGAGGCAGGCAGACTTTGGTACGGCGGCAAAAAATATACGGTTCTCAATAACGGCATTGATTGTGATAAATATAAATTCAGTCAGTCGGGCAGGGAATTGATAAGAAAAGAACTGAATATTGATGAAAATACTTTTGCAGTCGGTCATATCGGCAGAACCGATGTGCCGCAGAAAAATCATCCGTTTATTTTAAAAGTCTTTGCCGAAATAAAGAAGCAGAAGGATAATTCCGTTCTTCTTCTTGCAGGCGCTGAAGAATCTGCCGAAACCAAAGAACTTGCAGAAAAACTCGGCATTGAAAACAGTGTATATTATCTTGGCGTTCGTCAGGATGTAAACTGTATTCTTTCGGCTATGGATACTTTCATATTTCCGTCAACGAAAGAGGGTCTGCCCGTGTCTGTCATTGAGGCGCAGGCGTCAGGTCTTAACGTTGTGATTTCAGATAGTGTAACAAAAGAATGTGCAGTAACGAATCTTGCTGAATTCAAATCACTGAATGACAGTTCGTCATCGTGGGCATCAACTGTAATCAGCAATGTTGCTCGACACTCTGAACGCAGTATTGCCTGTGAAAAGGTAAAGTCAGTAGGCTGGGATATATATGACTGTGCAGATAAACTGATTGATTATTACAAAAATTAAGGTGTACATATGAGAAAACTCAGCGTTCCCGAGTGGTGCTGCGCCGTTCGGTTCAATCAAGACGGCGGCACTTCAATTTTAAATGATACAGAAACCGAATTTACCGTTATAAAGGATTCTTACAGATACTGGACTGCCGATCCTTTTCTTGCAGAGGAAAACGGCAAATACTATCTTTTTTTTGAGGCTTATGACAGACTCAAACGCAAAGGCGTTTTAGGTTACAGAGAAATAACGGAAAATTCGGCAGGCAAAATTAAAATTATATATGAGTGCGGCTCTCATCTTTCCTATCCGTTCATTTTTAAGGAAAACGGCACTTATTATATCGTGCCCGAATCAAAAGCGTCAGGTGAACTTTTTCGTCTGAAATGCGAGCATTTCCCCGATAAATGGGTTAAAGAAAAGGTTATCGCCAAAGTCGGTGTAGTTGATACAACCATAGTGAATCATAACGGCGTTGATTATTATGTTTCACAGCGTGTAATGCAGGCGGGCCGTTTTGACAGGTTTGATTTGTTTTACATTGAAAACGGCAGACTTTGCGAATGTAAAAATAATCCGCTTAAAATTGATGCCGAGACCGCCCGTGGTGCAGGTAAGTTTTTTGAATACGGTGCAAAGCTTATCCGTCCGTCGCAGAACTGCGGTGCTCAGTACGGTGATAAGCTGAATTTTAACGAGGTAACTGAAATTTCAAAAGACAGTTACAGTGAAAAACTGTTGAAAACAATATCCGTAAATGATATTAAACTTAATATTAAAAATGATTTTACGGGTATTCATACATATAACCGCCTCGGTAATGTCGAAGTTATAGACCTTAAAATCGGCGCAAACTTTAATATCTTCAACATTATCGGCGCCGTGTGGAAAAGATTATTCAGAAGATAGGTGCTTTATGAAAAATTATGTGTTAATTTCGGCTTATTTCGGCAAATTTCCTCGTCATTTTAATTTGTGGCTTAAAAGTGCAGAACAAAACAGAAATATAGATTTTTTTATTTACGGTGATTGTAATACAGATAATCTCACTGTTCCTGAAAATGTTAAGTTTATTCATATTTCTTTTGACGAAATGAAAAGCAGAATACAGAATAAATTTGATTTTGAAATTGTACTTGATGCACCATATAAACTTTGTGATTATAAACCTGCTTACGGTTACATTTTTGAAGAAGATATTACAGAATATAAATACTGGGGTCATATTGATATTGATACAATTCTCGGCGATATTGAAAAGTATCTTCCTGAAAAAGAATATTACAAAATATATAAATTCGGTCATTTGTGTCTTTACAGAAATACTTTTGATAACAACAGAAAATTTATGGCAGAAGGCGGACAGGATTACAAAAATGTATTTTCCACCTCGTTTATTACAGTTTTTGACGAACTGCCGGGTATGAATAAGAAATTTGATTTGCTCGGTATAGAGCAGTACTCTTCAAATGATTTTGCAGATATTGCAAGGCGCAGAAAAAATTTTACTTTAAACAGTGAAATTTGCAGAAAAAATTATAAATATCAGATTTTTTATTATGATAACGGCAGAATTTTCAGAGATTATTTTGACTGCGGTAAAATGAATTCCGATGAATTCGATTATATCCATTTTTCTCACAGAAGTCCCGAAGATAAAACCGATGGGGCAGATTCATTTTACATAACCCGTTTTGGCTGTATAAAAAAAGACGGCAAGTCAACACTTGATATTATAAAAAAATATAATGCTCCAACCCCTGTGCAGAATATCTTCTGTGCAGTCAATACGCAGATTATCAGACGTATTAAAAGATATTTTAAATATATACTATATAAAATCAAAGGTCAGGTTTAAAAAATGAAGTATTCAATAATTATTCCGATTTATAATACAGAAAAATTTCTTGCAAAATGTGTTGAAAGCGTGCTCAGTCAGACCTTCACCGATTTTGAGGTTATACTTGTTGATGATGGTTCACCCGACAGCTGCCCCGAAATTTGTGATGATTTTGCAGAAAAAGACAGTCGTGTAAAAGTTATTCATCGGCAAAACGGGGGCTTGTCCGTTGCACGAAACACAGGAATTGAGAAAGCACTGGGTGAGTATATAATTTTTCTTGACAGTGATGATTATTGGAATGATAATAACGCCTTGCAACAGTTAAATGATGCAGAGCAGGCTGATGTAATTGTCTTCGGATGCACTGATTTCAATATGAAAACCGGAGAAAAAATTGTTTCCAGAAACGGATATGATTTGGAATTTTTGAAAAATAATGATATTGATACTGTTAACAGTTATCTTTTGTCTAATAAACTTTTGCCCGGCGGTGCATACGTTTTTACGGTAAAAAGAGATATTCTTGAAAAAAATAAAATCAGATTTATTCCGAATATTATAGCTGAAGATTACGACTTTATTCTTAATGTCTTTACAGCTTGCAGCAGTGTTTATGCTGTAAATAATCCTTTTTATACTTACAGAAGATTTTATAAGAATAAATCAAAAGCGGCAAGCATTAAAATTAAAGCGATTGAAGGACCGCTTCTTACTGTTGACAAATGGCATAATAAAGTTCAAAATGACAAAAAGTATGAAAACATTAAAGATGATATTTTAAATTACCTTGCACATATCTATTCAACTACTATTATTTCTATGGGCAGAATGGATAAGGAAGACAGAAAAATTGCAATAGAAAAGGTTAAACCGTATAAATTCATTTTAAAATACGCAAAATGGAAGCAAACAAAATTGGTTAAGTTGTTCCTTGATTTTTTCGGCTTTAATTTTTCTGTTTTGGTAATCAGTAAAATATACAGATTGATTCGTGGTTAGTTTATGAAAAAAAAGGTTTTAATTATCAATGAAAAACTTGAATACGGCGGTTCTGAATTTGTTGCAACAAGATTGCAGCAGGCGCTTGATTCTGAAAAATTTGAGTTTACATATTGTGTCCGCGGCAATGAAAAAGGACCTATTGAAGATGATATTTTAAAAACAGGAGTCAGAGTTATTCATCAGCCTGATGATAAGTTAAGTTATTTGAAAAGTTATAAATTTTATCTTGACTTATTTAAAAAAGAGCATTTTGATATTGTTCACAGTCATCAGTTATTTTTCAGCGGTATAGTTCTTGCCGCTGCAAAAAAAAGAAATGTAAAAATAAGAATTGCACATTCGCATTTTACACAGCCGTTAACTTCACATATTTCAAAATTCAAATTTTTTCTTGCAAGATTTTACAGATACTTTATGCGCTTTATATTAGGCGTATCTGCAACAACAATTATAGGCTGTAGTAAAGAATCCGGTGAGTTTCTTGCCGGAAAAAAACTTTTTGCAAAAAAAGGACTTGTTCTTAATAACGGAATAGATTTTGAGAGATACTTTTTTGATTATGAAAAAAGGCAAAAAATCAGAAAAGAATTTCAAATTGAAAATAAATGCGTATTGGGTCATATCGGTCATTATTCCTACATAAAAAATCAAAGATTTTTGATTGATATTTTTAAGCAGTTTCATTTGAAAAATAAAAACAGTGTTCTTTTGCTTGTAGGCGACGGCGAAGATAAGGAACTGCTTTTGGAAAAAGTAAATAAATACGGTCTTGAAAACGATGTGATTTTTGCAGGCTTCAGAAAAGATGTTCCCGATTTGCTGTCTGCAATGGATGTTATGGTTTTTCCGTCCTTGCATGAAGGCTTTCCGTTAACACTTATTGAGGCTCAGGCGTCAAAGTTGCCCTGTGTTGTCTCTGATACGGTTACAAAAGATGTTGAGCTCAGTAACGCATTGTCATTTGTTTCACTTGATGGCGATACAGATAAATGGTGCAGCGAAATTGAAAATATGGTTTTAATTAACAGAAATGATATAGATAATTCAGCCGTAATTGAAAATTTTGATATAAAGAATATTGCAAAAAAACTTGAAAAAATTTATTTAAATTAAATTGTAAAGGAGGAGTAAACGATGCTGTTAGGTTTAACAGGGCTGCAATTTTATGTTGCTGCGGTAATAATTTTTGCCATAGTCTATCTGTTTACTCCGAAAAAATATATTTGGTTTCCTTTTGCAGTTTTAACAATTCTTTTTGCTGTTCTGGCATATCATATTCTTCCGGACCCTGCCGATGATTTAAATATTTATTATCATCATATGGATGTTTTCAGAGAAATGGGCAGGGATGGACTTCGGTATGCAATAAATGAAGATTGGTTTGAGTGGAAAACGTTCAGAGCAAGTCTTTATTATGTGTATATTATAAGCAGGTTCCCAAATAATAACTTTTTGCCTGCAATTACAATTCTTATTGTTTATTCTCTCAGCTTTGATGTTTTGTATAAAGCCGCAAAACGGTTTGATGTAAGTAAGGGCGGATTGTTTTTTGCATCAATGTTTTTCATTGCAACATTCTGGTATTATGATGTTGCGTCGGGAACACGAAACGGTCTTGCGTTTGTAATTGCCTTTGCCACTGTTTATTATCATCTTGTAGAAAAGAAAAATATTTTTATATGTTTTGCAGGCTATCTTTGTGCGGCTTTGATGCACTCTACCGGTATCATACCTATTGTTATTGTGTTTGCCACATTGATTACCCGAAATTTTAAAAGCAAATTTATAAACATTCTGTTTATTTTCGGAATTTCAGGCAGTGCAGCACTTATTGAAGTTTTGGCGGATTTAACCGATAATTCCTTTATTCAGTCAATCGCCGGCAGAGCCGAAGTGCACGGAAATATAGACCCGCATTTGAATTTAACTATGGGATCAGGCGGCGGCAATACGATGTATCTTGTTACGCTTGTAACATTTTTTGTAGTTCTATTTCTTGTTTTGTATTTCGGTTCGTATATTAAAAAAAGCATATATTCAGAAGAAATAAAAGGCTTTATGCAATATACATCGCTTTTTGTGTGCTTCCTTTTGGGTTGTGCATTTACAAGCACGCTTGTATTTGTGCGTTTTGTTCGATGGATTATTCCTGTTGTCGGCGGAATTTATATTATGGTTGGGCTGAAAGCACAACAGGATAATGAAAAGAAATATATTGAGGATTCATTCAATAATAATATCATTCCGAAAAAATCTTTGATATACAGACTCAGACCTGTTGTTTGTATTGTCCTTACGGCATTTATGGGTTTATCGTTTTGGTATGCTTTGAACGGAAGTTCACTTATATTCCTTCATTTACGATAGTTGAGGTGTTTATATGATAAGTATTATTGTTCCGATATATAAGGTCGAAAAATATCTTGATAAATGCGTAAACAGTATTATAAATCAGACTTATAGGGATTTGGAAATCATTCTTGTTGACGATGGCTCACCTGATAACTGCCCGAAAATGTGCGATGCTTTTGCCGAGCATGACAGCAGAATTAAGGTTGTTCATAAGCAAAACGGCGGACTTATGTCTGCAAGGCAGGCGGGTCTTCGTGAGGCAACGGGTGAATATATCGGCTTTGTAGACGGTGATGACTGGATTGAGCCTGATATGTATATGCTTTTTTATAATGCGGTCCGTGATTATCAGCCTGATATGATTGTGTCGGAATTTTATTCGGATATGGGCAATGAGCTTTTTAAAAGCAGGCAGAATCTCTCAAAGCCTTACTTTACAAAAGATGAAATGATAAACGAAATCTACCCGAATATGCTTTTCAGACCGCCTTATTATAATTTCGGAATTAACCCCTGCTGCTGGTCAAAGCTTTATAAAAAAGAGCTTCTTGAAAGCTGCCTTTACAGTATTCCCACGGAAATAAAAATCGGTGAGGATACGGCATTTACTTATCCGTGCCTTATTAAAGCAAAAAGTATGGCTTACATCAATAAAGCGTGCTATCATTATATTGACAGCCGTGACGGTTCTATGACAAGCAGTTACGATGCCGATATGGAAAATACAATTCTTATTCCGTTTGAAATTCTGAAGAACTCTTTTGAAAAATCGGGTTATAATTTTTCAAATTCACTTGATTACTATCTGTTTTATCTTATTGAATTTATAATAAGAAATGAAGCCGCTGTTTCAAATAAAAAATCAAAAAAAGAAATCGTTAAAACATTAAGAAAATTTACTTGTAATAAAGAAGTTATTTCTGCATTGAAAAATATAAATTCGGCTGATTTGCCGCTCAGAAAAAAGTTTTTATTAACATTTTTTAAAATGAAATCAAACGAATTTATATATTTGTATATAAAGCTGTTAAGGAGATTAAGATGAAAACGGAAAATCCTTTAATCAGTATTGTTATTCCTGTATATAAAGTTGAAAAATTTCTCGGCAGATGCGTGGAAAGTGCTGTTAATCAGACTTATAAGAATTTGGAGATTTTTCTGATTGATGACGGTTCACCTGATAATTGTCCTAAAATTTGTGATGATTGGGCATCAAAAGACGACCGTATAAAAGTTATTCACCTTGAAAATGCAGGTGTTGCCAATGCAAGAAATACTGCGCTGAAACAGGCAACGGGTGATTATATCGGTTTTATTGACGGCGATGATTATGTTGAGTCAGATATGTATCAGCAACTTGTTGAACTTGCTCTGAAATATAATTCAGATATCACATTTTGTTCATATCAGATTAATGATGAGGACAGGGGAGAGGTCATCTGCTCTGAAATCCCAAAAGATGAAGTTATGAAAAATATTCTTATGGGAGAATATGAATACGGTGTTCTGTGGAATAAACTTTATAAAAGCAGTGTAGTAAAAGATCTCGAAATGCCGCCGCTCAAATGCAGTGAGGATCTGCCTTATAATTACTTTGCAATAAAAAATGCAGAAAAATTTGTTAAAACAGAGCTGAAGCTGTATCATTATTATCAGAATAGCAATAGCACTGTTCACGGTAATTTCGGTATAGGTGCTTTTGATGCAGTTAAAGCGCGTAACATTATGATTGAAGATGTAAATGTTGATTTTAAAGAATATGCTGTTAAAGGCTTTGTTGTTTCTAACTTTGTGGTTTTAAGCGGCATTATAAAAAATCAGAAATGCTTTGAAAAATATGATGAATTAAGAGCCAATATTTTAAAATATAAAAAAGAGATTTTGACTTCAAAGCTATATTCTAAAAGAGATAAAATAAAGTTAATTATTCTTTTGATTTC
>CABUAS010000064.1 GCA_902489595.1 uncultured Oscillospiraceae bacterium
GTTTTAAAATAATATGCAGCTCCTAATTTAAATTTTGAAAATTTATTTTATAACAAAATTGTAATAAACATTGACACGAAATAGACAATGTTGTAAAATAAATTGACAAAAAAATATAACAACTTGGAGGTAATAGTTTTTATGGGACTTACACTTGCACAAAAACTTATTAAGGCTCACCTTGTTGAGGGAGAGATGATTCCCGGCACGGAAATCGGACTGAGAATTGACCAGACCTTAACACAGGACGCTACGGGTACAATGGCATACCTTGAATTTGAGGCTATGGGCGTTGACCGTGTAAAAACCGAAAAGAGTGTTGCTTACATAGACCACAACACTTTGCAGACAGGCTTTGAAAATGCCGACGACCACAGATATATTCAGACTGTAACTAAAAAACACGGCATTTATTTTTCAAGACCCGGCAACGGCATTTGCCATCAGGTTCATCTTGAAAGATTCGGCATTCCCGGCAAAACATTAATCGGCTCAGACAGCCACACACCGACAGGCGGCGGTATCGGTATGCTTGCAATGGGTGCAGGCGGGCTTGACGTTGCCGTTGCAATGGGCGGCGGTACATACTACATTCCTATGCCGAAAATGACAAGAATTAATCTTCACGGCTACTTAAAGCCTTGGGTTTCAGCTAAAGACGTTATTCTTGAGGTTTTAAGAATTATGAGCGTTAAAGGCGGCGTTGGCAAAATTATTGAATACGGCGGAGACGGCGTTAAGACTCTTTCAGTTCCCGAGCGTGCAACAATCACAAATATGGGTGCTGAACTCGGCGCAACAACTTCTATTTTCCCGTCAGATGAAATTACTCTTGCTTTTCTTAAAGCACAGGGCAGAGAAAATGACTGGACAGAAATTTTACCCGACGCTGACGCTGAATATGATGAAGTGATAGACATTGATCTTTGTTCGCTTACTCCGATGGCCGCTTGCCCGCATATGCCCGATCAGGTTAAAACAACAGATGAAATCGGCAAGCTTAAAGTTGACCAGGTTGCAATCGGATCCTGCACAAATTCATCATTTGTTGATATGATGAAGGTTGCATCAATTCTTAAAGGCAAAACCGTTTGCCCGACTGTTTCACTCTGCATTGCACCGGGTTCAAAGCAGGTTCTTAATATGCTTGCACTCAACGGTGCACTTTCCGATATGATTAACGCTGGAGCAAGAATTCTTGAATCTGCCTGTGGTCCTTGTATCGGTATGGGTCAGAGCCCGAATTCAAAAGGCGTTTCACTCAGAACCTTTAACAGAAACTTTGAGGGCAGGAGCGGCACAAAAGACGCAGGAATTTACCTTGTTTCACCTGAAGTTGCGGCAGCATCTGCACTTACAGGCTACCTTACCGACCCGAGAGAACTCGGCGAGGCACCGAAAGTTACAATGCCTGAAAAATTTATTATTAACGATAATATGATTGAACCTCCTGCAACTCCCGAAGAGGCAGACAGCGTTGAAGTTCTGCGCGGACCGAACATCAAGCCGTTTCCAAAAACAGAACCCCTGCCCGAAAATATTGAGGCTAAGGTTATGCTTAAAGTCGGTGATAACATCACTACCGACCACATTATGCCTGCAGGCGCTAAAATTCTTCCGCTCAGGTCAAACATTCCAAAAATTTCAGAACACTGCTTTGAGGTTTGCGATGAAACCTTCCCTGCAAGAATTAAGGCTGAGGGCAAAGGATTTATCGTTGGCGGTGTAAATTACGGACAGGGCTCATCAAGAGAACACGCCGCACTTGCTCCTCTTTATCTCGGTGTAAAGGCAGTTATTACTAAGAGCTTTGCAAGAATTCATATTGCAAACCTTGTAAACGCAGGTATTCTGCCGTTCACTTTCAAAAACGAGAATGATTATGACAGGATTGACCAGATGGACAATCTTGCACTTATGAATATAAGAGAACACATTGAAAACGGCACAACAGTAATTCTTAAAAACATTACTAAAGGTGAAGAATATGAGCTTGACTCCTCTCACCTTTCACAGCGCCAGAGAGCAATGCTTCTCTGCGGCGGTCTGCTTGACTATACAAGAGAAATGAACAAATAATAAGGAGATACAAATGACAGACGAAAAAAGAGCGATTGACGAAGCTGTTGAAAAATTCCGTGCTTTAATGGAAGGACAGCTTAAAAGAGCAAAAAAGATTAAAGAAGACAAGGATTTTGTTGATTATGACAAGCTTGACAAAATTGTTATCGGCATCTGCGGCGGTGACGGAATAGGTCCCGTTATCACAAAGGAAAGCGAAAGAGTGCTTGCATTTCTTCTTAAAGATGAGGTTGCAAGCGGTAAGGTTGAATTCAAGGAAATCGACGGACTTACTATTGAAAACAGAGCAAAATGCCTTAAAGCCATTCCCGATGATGTTCTTGAAGAATTAAAGGCATGCCACGTTATTCTTAAAGGTCCTACAACTACACCCCGTCAGGGCGACGGCTGGCCTAATGTTGAATCGGCAAATGTTGCAATGAGAAAAGCACTTGACCTTTTTGCAAATATGCGTCCCGTTAAAGTTCCCGAGGAAGGCATAGACTGGACTTTCTTCCGTGAAAACACAGAGGGCGGCTATGCAGTAGGCTCATACGGTGTAAACATCACAGACGACCTTGCAGTTGATTTTACCGTTGCTACTCAGGAAGGCTGCGACAGAATTGCACGCCTTGCTTACGAATACGCTAAAAAGAACAACAAAGGCAAGGTTTCAATCATCACAAAAGCCAACATTATCAAAACTACAGACGGCAAATTCCTTAACACTGCTAAGAAAATCGGTGAGGAATACCCTGACATTGTTACTGACGACTGGTATATTGACATCACAACGGCAAAACTTATTGACCCGATGAGAAGAAAAGATTTTAAAGTATTTGTTCTTCCGAACCTTTACGGTGATATTATCACCGACGAAGCCGCCGAATTTCAGGGCGGCGTTGGCACGGCAGGGTCGGCAAACATCGGTAAAAAATACGCTATGTTTGAGGCTATCCACGGCTCGGCACCGAGAATGATTGCCGAGGGCAGAGGTCAGTATGCTGACCCTTGCAGTATGCTCAGAGCATCTGCAATGCTGCTTTCACATATTGGTTATCAGGACAAGGCTGAAGCTCTTGAAAAAGCACTCGACAAGTGTATGTTTGAAGAAAAGAAACTCACAATCACAGGAAGAGATACAGGATGCACCTGCAGTGAATTCGGTGATTATGTAATGGAAACAATAGAGGCTATGACAAAATAATAAAACGTAAATATAAAAAAAGAGAGGTCAGACGGTATGGATAAAAAAAGTGATATTTCTATCTCCGTTATAAAAAGACTCCCCCGCTATTACCGTTTTCTGCAGAGTCTTAAAGAAAACGGAATTATAAGAATAAGTTCTAAGGAACTTGCAAACAGAATGGGACTTACTGCGTCACAGATTCGCCACGATTTTAACTGTTTCGGCGGATTCGGTCAGCAGGGATACGGCTACAATGTGCCCGAACTTCATTCAAAAATCGGTGAAATTCTCGGAATTCAGATTGAAAAGAAAACTATTTTAATCGGTGCAGGCAATCTCGGTAAAGCAGTTTCAAACAAAATTTTCGGTGTCAAAAGCGGTTTTCGCCTTATCGGAATTTTTGATAAAAACGAGGCTCTCTGCGGCAATATGATCAAAGGTATCCCTGTCAGAAACATTGATTATATTGAAAATTTCTGCATTGACAATAAGCCTGTCTGTGCTGTAATCTGCATACCGTCAAACGATATGAAAGAACTTACTGATATGCTTATCAGTCTTGGCGTTCGCAGTTTCTGGAATTTCAGCAATTATGACATTGCAATGGCACACCCCGAAGTGCTTGTTGAAAATGTGCATCTTACCGACAGTCTTATGACGCTTGGCTACCTTACTTCGGTGGAGGAACAGGAATGATAAAAATCAGTTCCAAAGACATTGTTGATGTTTTAGCCTACGGTGATACAAAGGCAATAATTGTTGAGAAAAAGCCGCTTTTGAACACCACAAAATTCAAAGTCAGTTACAATGTTGTTGATTTTGAGAGCAAGACAAAAGAAGTGCTTACCAAAAACGCTTATCTTTTAAAAAAATTCGGCTCTTCGTTTAAGAAGATAAGTGAAGCAATACCGAATTTTGTTCAGTGTGACTCGGCAATTCTCTATGACAGGCGGATACTTACCGTATATCCAAACGGCGAAGCAGGCATATTTGACCGTGACGGCGAACTTTCATGGAGCGGATATTTTAAATATCACGATGAAATTGTATATAAATGTGCACTTGACGGCAAGTATTTCTGGTCTATCTGCCCCGCCGAAAACTGCGTTATAAGATATTCCAGCCAAAATATGCAGGTGGATTTAAGACTTGGAGGCAAAGACGCGCCAACATTTATCAGTCCCACTCACATCTGCGTTGACGACGGCGACATATATGTTTGTTCCGGCGGCAACAAAATAAGAAAAATTGACAAAATCAATTTTACGGTTTCCGATTATCTTTCATTCGACGAAAAAGTTTATGAATTTTATAAATTCGGAAAATATGCCGTTACTGTTCTTTCAAGCGGTACTTATCTGCTTGAGGATAACAACTGAATTAATTATATTCTAAGGGTCGGTATTGCCGACCCTTTATCGTTCGATTTCTTTCAGCATTTCTCTGATGATTCCACAGGAATTATTAAATTTTTTCTTTTCTTCATCAGACAAGTCAATTTTAACAATTTCACGAACACCGTTTCTGTTTACAACAGCCGGAACACCGATATAAATTCCGTTTTCGCCATACTCCCCTCTTAAGTAAGCCGACACGGTGAATATTGAATTTTCATCATTAAGAATTGCACGCGACAATCTTGCAAGCACCATTCCGATACCGTAATAAGTTGCGCCTTTTGCCTCAATAATTTCGTAAGCTGACATTCTCACCTGTTCTTCAATACTTCGCAAATCCTGTTTAATATGATTGCTTTCTTTTTCAAAATCTGCAATCGGGACAGATGAAATCATCGCTCTGCTCCACGCAACAAATTCCGAATCGCCATGCTCTCCCATAACATAGGCGTGAACATTGCGAGGATTGATTTTAAAATAATCACTAATCATATAACGAAGTCTTGCAGAGTCAAGACTTGTGCCCGAACCAAGAACACGTCCGCTCGGAAAACCTGACAAGTCATAAACAACTTTAGTCATAACATCAACAGGATTGCCTGCAACAAGAAAAACACCGTTGAAACCGCTGCCGACGATTCCGTTTACAATAGATTTGAAAACCTTATAATTCTTTTTCAGCAAATCACGGCGTGACTCACCATCCTTCTGCGGTGCGCCTGCACAAATTACAACAACATCCATATCAGCGCAATCGCTGTAACTGCCGGCGTAAATTTTCATACTGCTCGGCGCAAAAGGCAGACCGTGATTCAAATCAGCCGCCTCGCCTTTCACACGCTCTTCATCAATATCTATAAGGCATAACTCATCACAGATATTCTGATTTAAAAGTGAATAGGCAAAGCTCATTCCAACCATACCGCAACCGATTATTGCAACCTTTTTACTATCTTTAAACATAAAATCACCCGAAAGTATTATTGCCATACTTTCGGGCTTAATTCTGTTATTTAAAGAAAAGCGGAAGCTTTGAAAGATAAATTATATCATCTCTGTCTGCTGCATCGCCCTCTGCAAGAGGTGCAGCCATTGCAACAATATTGCCGTCAAAAGCATTGATAACTTTTTTAGCAGATTCAATAGATTCGCCTGTTGAAATAACATCATCAACAAGTAAAACTCTTTTGCCTTTAAGTAAATCACCGTCTTCGTGACCGAGATAAAGATACTGCTGATTTTTTGTTGTGATGGAATGAACGGGAATTTTAACGGGATTATCCATATAAACCTTAGTGTTTTTACGGATAACTATGTACTTATTACCGCTCTGTTTACTCATTTCATAAGCAAGCGGAATGCTCTTTGCTTCGGGAGTTACGATATAATCAAAATCGGGGCATTTTTCAATAAGTGCCTCGGCGCATTTTTCGGTAAGTTCAACATCACCGAAAAGAATAAATGCCGCAATATCCATCTTATCACTTACAGGGAACTTCTGAAGTTCACGCTCAAGACCTGCAATTTTTAAAGTATATGTGTCACTCATAATATTTTCTCTCCCATCTCTACACCGCCGATTAAGTGAAAATGAAGGTGCATAACCGTCTGTCCTGCATCAGCACCGCAGTTATTTATAACCCTGTATGAAGTTATACCGAGAGATTTTGAAATCTCGGGAATCTTTTCAAAAATACGGGCAACATACTTACTGTTTTTCTCATTAATATCATTTGCACAATCAATATGAACCTTAGGCGTAATAAGTACATGAACAGGCGCAACAGGATTTATATCCTTGAAAGCATAAATCATATCGTCTTCATAAATCTTTGTACTCGGAATATTACCATTTATAATTTCACAAAACAAACACATAACTTTATCTCCTTACTTAATAAAGCCTTTAATAATATTAACAGCAGATGACAGTGCACTGTCAAGCTTTGAAATATCTTTTGCGCCTGCCATAGCAGAATCGGGACGGCCGCCTCCGCCGCCTCCTGCAAGTTTAGCAACCTCACGAACTACATCGCCGGCTTTAACACCTTTTGCAACAGCATTTTTACCGCATACTGCAACAATAGATGCTTTTTCTCCGTTAACGCCTGCAATAACTGCCACAGCATTGTCATTCGTAGATTTAATGTCATCACCCATTGAACGAAGCGCATCGGGCGTTGTACCGTCAAGTCTGGCAACGTAAACTTCCAAGCCGTCAACATCAATCGGTTTGCTTAAAGCATCGGCACTCTTAAGCTTAGTAAGCTCAGCATTAAGCGCCTGAATTTCTTTATCCTTAGCCCTATTATCTGCAATCATCGAATCAATTTTATCTTTAATATCATTTACGCCTGTTTTAAGCGCAGATGCAGAATCTTTAATAAGATTTTCGTTTAAATTGAACGCAGTGAGAAGATTTGTACCTGTTAAAGCTGTTATTCTTCTTACGCCTGCGGCAACAGACGACTCGCTGATAATTTTAAACAGACCAATCTGACCGCTGTTTGATACATGAGTACCGCCGCAGAATTCCGTTGAGAAATCGCCTGCTTTAACTACTCTTACAATATTACCGTATTTCTCACCAAAGAGCATCATTGCTCCCATCTTTTTAGCCTCTTCAATCGGCATTTCAAGACTTTCAACTGTTTCGGCCTTTAAAATGAAGTCATTAACAAGACATTCAACCTTTAAAATTTCATCATCTGAAAGAGCATTGAAATGTGTAAAGTCAAAACGGACTTCTTTTTCGTTTACAAGCTGACCTGCCTGCTCAACATGATTACCGAGAACCTGCCTTAACGCCGCCTGTAAAAGATGTGCGGCAGTATGATTTCGCTTAATCATATTTCTGCGCTCTGCATTGATTGAAACATTAACCGTATCACCGACGCAAATAACTCCGCAATCAACTTTACCTGAGTGAAGATAAATCTTATCTGCATTTTTTGCAGTATCGGCAACAATAAATACACCGTTATCACTGCTGATAACACCGCTGTCGCCTACCTGACCGCCTGATTCTGCATAAAACGAAGTTTTATCAAGAACGATAATACCTTCTTCGCCTGCACCGAGCATATCCTTCTGCTCACCGTCTGAAACAACAGCGACAATTTGTGCCGTGCAGTCATAATTATCATAGCCAACGAATTCTGTTGCAGCGGAGTCAATTTTAACCGAATTGCTGATCCAAGCATCTGTATCTGAATCTTTTCTTGCGGCGCGAGCAGTTTTTTTCTGATTGTCAAGAAGTTCTTTGAATTTTTCCTCGTCAACAGTCATACCCTTTTCTTCAAGAATATCTTTTGTTAAATCAAGCGGGAAACCGTAGGTATCGTTAAGTTTGAAAGCGTCTTCACCGCTGAACACAGTTCCCTCGGTTTTAGCGATATACTCGTCAAGAAGTGCAAGTCCTGCATCAATCGTTTTGCCGAAACTTTCTTCTTCGCAAAGGATAACTTTTTTAATAAGTTCTGCTTTGTCTTTAAGTTCGGGATAAGCCGTTTCATTCTCATTAATTACAGTATCGCAAACTTTATAAAGGAACGGCTCATTTACACCTAAAAGTCTGCCATGACGGCAGGCACGGCGGATAAGACGGCGAAGAACATATCCTCTGCCGTTGTTTGACGGAATTACACCATCGCCAATCATAAAGGTTGAAGAACGGATATGGTCGGTGATAACACGAAGTGAAACATCGTTCTTTTCATCGTCGTGATAAGTTACTCCTGCAATTTCGGAAATCTTTTTCATAATATTCTGAACGGTGTCAACTTCAAAAATATTATCAACATTCTGCATAATGCAGGCAAGTCTTTCAAGACCCATACCGGTATCAATATTCTTCTGTGCAAGTTCGGTATAATTGCCGTTTCCGTCATTATCAAACTGGCTGAAAACATTGTTCCAGAATTCTACATATCTGTCGCACTCACAGCCGGGACCGCAGTCAGGCTTGCCGCAGCCATACTTTTCGCCCCTGTCAAAATGAATCTCAGAGCAGGGACCACATGGACCCTGACCGTGTTCCCAAAAATTGTCTTCCTTGCCGAGACGAACAATTCTGTCGGGAGAAACACCGTTCTGCTTTGTCCATATATCATAAGCCTCGTCGTCATCTTCATAAATCGTAACCCAAAGTTTATCAACAGGAAGTTCAAGCACTTTTGTGCAGAATTCCCACGCCCAAGCCGTAGCCTCTTTCTTAAAATAATCGCCGAAAGAAAAATTGCCGAGCATTTCAAAAAAGGTGCCGTGACGTGCTGTTTTACCTACATTTTCAATATCGGGTGTGCGAATACACTTCTGGCAGGTAGTTACACGATTTCTCGGCGGAGTAACCTCACCAGTGAAATATTTTTTCATAGGCGCCATACCCGAATTAATAAGAAGAAGGCTTTTGTCGTTATTTGGAATCAAAGAAAAACTCGGCAGTCTTAAATGCCCTTTGCTTTCAAAAAACGACAAATACTTTTCTCTTAAATCATTTAATGATGTCCATTCCATTTTTTATACCTCTGCTGTAAATAGATAAAATTAAAATAAATTCTTCAAACAAAATTTCAAGGGCAACCGATAAAGGATGCCCTTAAAAAATGTTCTTTTTTTAGAGTTTTTCTGCAAGCTTTTTAAGTTCAATCATTTCTTCTTTGGTAAATGTTAAACCTTTGCTCATTTTTGAATGATCGGGTGACCAGTCTCTGACATCAATCTTAGGTTCACGACCATTCCATGAAATCATATTAACTTCTCGCGTCCAGCCTCGTGCTGTTTCTGAAATAACACCGATATGCTCGGTAATTTCGTACTTGATTTCAGGCATTTTAACTCCTCCTTCTTTAAATTTATTTTAATTTATCAACGATTTCTTTTGTATCTCTTGCAATCATAAGTTCTTCGTTTGTTGCAAGAATAAATACACGTACAGGATCACCGGGAAGAGTTAATTCTGCCTCTGCACCGTGAACTGTTTTCTGATTGATTGACTGATTTATTTCAACTCCGAGATAACTGAGGTACGAGCATACCTTTGCACGGAGCCAGAAACCGTTTTCGCCGATGCCGCCGGTAAATACAATAGCATCAACGCCGTTCATAGCGGCAACATATGAACCGATATATTTTGCGATGTGATAAGCCTGCATTTCATGAGCAAGAATTGCACGCTCGTTGCCCTCTTCCTGTGCCTTATAAACATCACGGTCATCCGGGGAAATACCGGAAATGGCAGTAACACCTGATTTCTTATAAAGAATATCTTCAACTTCTTTCGGCGAAAGGTGAAGTTTTTCCTGAAGATAAGTAACAACCGACGGATCAATACCGCCTGAACGAGTACCCATCATAAAGCCGTCAAGCGGAGTAAAGCCCATTGAAGTATCAAATACTTTGCCAAACTTGATAGCGGCGATAGACGCACCGTTGCCGAGATGACAGGTAATCATTTTAAGTTTATTGAGGTCTTTATGCATAAAGTCAGCACAGCGATGGCAGATAAATCTGTGAGAAGTGCCGTGGAAACCGTAACGGCGGATGCCGAACTTTTCAAAATATTCATAAGGAATAGCATACATATATGCCATCGGCGGCATTGTGCTGTGAAATGCAGTATCAAAAACAAAAACCTGCGGAACTGACGGACCAACCATTTTTAAACATTCTTCATAACCGAGAATATTTGCAGGAAGATGAAGTGGTGCAAGCGGAGTAAGTTCACACACATCTGCAAGAACTTCGGGAGTAGCAAGAACACTCTTTGTATATTTTTCACCGCCGTGGCCGATACGGTGGCCGATAGCATCAATCTCGCTGAATGAATCAATAACTTTATTTTCACTTTCACTGATAAGCCATTTTACCTCAGCGATAGCCTCGGCATGGTCTTTGATTTCTTTATCAAATTTATATGATTCGCCATGCGGCTTATACTGAACATTACCGTCGTTTTCATTAATCTCCAAACCGATTCTTTCGATAACGCCTTTGCAGATTAATGATTCATCGCTCATATCAATAACCTGAAATTTAAGTGACGAACTGCCACAGTTAAGAACAAGAATTTTCATTAAAATTTACCCTCCTATATTGCAAATAAAATAATA
>CABUAS010000065.1 GCA_902489595.1 uncultured Oscillospiraceae bacterium
GTAGAAATATTCATAATTTTGGTGTATAATAGGAAATTAAGAGAAAGACAAATTTGAATTTTCTGTTGCGAAAGAGAAGAAAAAATATTATAATATCAACATTGGGAATGAGGCGCTCCCATGGGTAATAACCCCTAAACCGCAATTATGCTGATGGCTTCTGCGAAAACCACGCAGAAACTGTCAGCTTTTTTAGTTCCTGTGGTATAAGGAGGATTATATGTTAACGAGTATTGCTATTATTTTGTTGTTCGGGTTACTGGTGGGATGGATATTTTCAAAAATGAAATTACCAAGCTTGCTGGGAATGATTATCGTGGGAATTGTATTAAGTCCACATTGTTTGAATTTAGTAGATGACTCGATACTTACTATATCAGGAGATTTGAGACAGATTGCATTAGTTATTATTCTGACAAGAGCTGGCTTGTCTTTAAATTTTTCTGATTTGAAAAAGGTAGGTCGTCCGGCAATTCTAATGTGTTTTGTACCGGCATGTATTGAAATGATGGGAACAATAATTTTCGCACCGTTATTATTAGGTGTATCTATTCTGGATGCAGCAATCATAGGAAGTGTCATAGCTGCGGTATCTCCTGCGGTGGTTGTTCCAAGAATGATAAAACTGATAGAGGATGGATATGGTACGGACAAGAGTATTCCACAGTTAATTTTGGCGGGAGCATCTGTGGATGATGTGTTTGTGATTGTAGTGTTTACCGCACTTACTACTTTAGCTTCAACAGGGGAAGTATCTGCAATAAGTTTCATACAGATACCGACATCTATTTTGCTGGGAGTTCTTTTAGGCGGAGCAGTAGGAACTATTCTTGTATGGTTTTTTAGAAGATTTCACATACGTGATTCCGTAAAGGTGCTTATCATTCTAAGTGTTTCATTTCTACTGCTTGAATTGCAAAATAGACTGGAAGGTATTGTGCCGGTTTCAGGGCTGTTGGCAATAATGAGTATGGGCATTATCATCAATCAAAAATATGATGTGTTGGCAAAGCGTCTATCCGTAAAATATAATAAGCTTTGGCTTGGAGCAGAAATATTCCTATTTGTATTGGTTGGGATTGCGGTTGATTTGAAGTATGCATTAGCGGCAGGTGTTGTAGTGATTTTGTTAGTAATTTTGGCGTTGGTATTTAGGATGATGGGAGTAGCAGTATCGCTTGTCAAAACAAAGCTAAATAAAAAAGAGCGTCTATTCTGTATGGTTGCATATACACCAAAGGCAACAGTTCAGGCAGCGCTTGGAACGGTACCGCTTGCGATGGGGCTGTCTTGTGGAGAGATTGTCCTTACGGTTGCGGTAATATCTATTTTAATAACAGCACCTTTTGGAGCGATATGTGTTGATAATTCGTATAAAAAGCTATTATCAAAATAAGAGTGAAATTTCAGTTTGTCTAACTTACTCTAAATTAGCAAAGACCGCTTACAAAAGTGTAGGCGGTCTTTATTCGTGTTCAGATATATTTGATTTTGAACTTTCTTTTCTTGGCTGAAAGCACCTTGCAAAGAATATCATCTGCTGCGTCCGTGTATCTGCCTTGTGCTATTAGGCTGTTCTTCAAACGGATAAGTGATTGCAGCACTTCGCTGTATTCGTCCTTGGAAAGGTATAAATGATATTTTTGTTCTTTCAAAACAACCACCTCCTGTTACCGCAATTATATAATAAGAAATGGCATAGAAGTAGTGTGCGATTGTCGCTTGACCACCCCTAAATGAACGAATTAACAGGGTAACGAACGCCTTATTCATTAGCAGGAATTTTGCTCGAATTTTTCTGCCATTAGCAGAGAGGGCATTTTCATTAGCAAAATAGCGAAAATCCTGCTAATTTTTATTAGCAAGCCGTCCACCTGAAAGGCGGACGACATTAGTCCTAATTTCCATTAGCTGACGGAGAATTTGCTAATGAAAATCTGTGAAATTTACGATTTTTCTCTTTTTCCGTAAAAATGAAAAAACGCCGGAAACCCTTGATTTTACTGGGTTTTCCGGCGGAGTTTTTGGCGTTCCCGAGGTGATTCGAACACCCGACCTACCGCTTAGGAGGCGGTCGCTCTATCCAGCTGAGCTACGGAAACATCTTTAAAATCTATTCAATTTTAGTCTTAAACTTACTCAATGTCAATCGCCTTTGCCCGAAAGGCGGTCGTTATAACATATTCTTAGGAGGGGCTTGTTATATCCATTTAACTAAAGCGGCATTTCTAAAAAATCTATGATTATTTAATTGTCAAATAACACATTGTCGTTTGCCTTGCCCCCAAAAGTGATTGTTATAACAAACTCTTAGGAGGGGCTTATTCTATCCGTTGAACTATGAGGGCGTGTTTAATTGTATACATATTATATATTAAGGGCGTGCCGTTGTCAATATTTGATTTCGGCGCATATTTATATGAAAGGCGGGAGAAAATGCAGTATTGCTGTTTTACAAAATAAGCAATATTGTAAATATAATTTTTATCACATTATCTTGTATCAGAACATCAAAAGTTACAAAAATAACACAATATCTTGGGTATTGGGGGCAAAAAGTTTCAAAAAAGTTACAAAACGCTGTTTGAATGTTGCAAATTTTTAAACATTTCACCAAAAAAACGGTTTAACGCTTTAATTGATGAAAGCACAAATAACACAACATCTTGATTTTTAAACGTTTTGTAAAAAATTTCCTGCTTGTCCTTTTGTGCATGTTGCACAAAAACAGACTTTTTAAAATGTTGACATCTTGTGCAAAAATTTCTATAATTCCAAAGGCTTGTGAAATACTAAAGGTAAAACCGATAATATTTACCAAGAACAAAGGAGATTACGATGATTAACGAATCAAGTGCCGTCGGATTCAAGCACACTATCCGTGCAGTGACGGCAACGATAATTGCTCTGATTTTCATTACAGTTGTTTTTGCATCAACCGCATTTGCAGGTATGGTAGATGAATACAGCGTTGTGATTAACGATAATGGAAATGAGTATACAATTATTACAGATGAGGACGAACCAACTGAAATCCTTAATAAAGCAAATATTACTTTGAATGAAGGCGACAGGCTTGATATTACCGCTTTTGAAAAAGGCGAGGGCGGTGTTATCACTATCGACAGGCTCACATCAATTCACATCAGACTTAATGATGTTATAAGGCCTTTTGATGTTTATGCAGACACTGTGGGCGAGGCATTTAAAGAGATTAACATTAACACGGCAGGCTGTCAGATGAACTACGGCAGTGACGCCCCGATTGTTTCGGGTATGGTTATCACTGTTTCATCACCGAACACGGTTACTGTATATGCCGACGGGGAAGAAATTTCTGTCAGCGCATTAAACGGTACAGTCGGCGATGTTCTGTCACTTGCAGGCATCACCCTCGGTCAGTACGATTACACCGATCCGTCTGTTGATACTGCCTGCGAAAATGAAATGATTATCACTGTTTACAGGGTTGAGGTTAAAACAGTGACTGAAACAGAAATTGTTGCTTACAGCACACATACTTCAACCGATGACACTATGGAACTCGGTGATTACCGCATTGAGGTTCAGGGTCAGAACGGTGAAAAAGAGGTTACCTATGAGGTAACTTATGTAAACGGCGAAGAGGTAAGCAGAAAAGAGCTTTCCTCGAAAATCACAAAAAATGCTGTTGACGAGGTTAAAATCAGCGGCACAAAGCGTGCAGATGTTGTTCCTAACGGCGTTGAATCCAAAAACGGTTACACAATCGGCCAGGTTATCAGCGGCAAATATACGCATTACTGTGCCTGCGCAAAATGCAACGGCAATACAAGGGGCGTAACATCTTCAGGCAGAAGAATCAGCGCCGATATGGAAAATCCTTATTATATTGCCTGCAACTGGCTTCCGCTCGGCTCGGTTATTGATGTTGACGGTGAGCTTTACACGGTCGTAGACCGCGGCGGCAGCGGGCTTTCAAAGCAGGGAAGAATAGATATTTTCACTCCCGGCAATCATTCAGATGCGCTTCGCAAAGGCACGGGTAAGTGTACTATTACGATTGTGCGCCTCGGTTGGTGATTTGACAATCCCTCCGTCAAAGCTAACGCTTTGCCACCTCCCTTTACACAAGGGAGGCTGATAATTTACACACATAAAGGCTCCCTTGTGCAAAGGGAGCTGTCGCATTTTATATGCGACTGAGGGATTGTTTTAAAATTCTATTGACAAAATAATGTTATAGTGGTATCATACTATCATAAATTAAACCGTTGAAGCGGAGATAAAAACAGGAAACGAACTTACAGAGAGCCCTTGATGCTGTGAATAGGGCAGTAAACGCCTTGTTAAATGGACCGCTGAGGGTGCAGTGAAAAGCCGCGGCTTAGTATCCTGCAACGCATGGCCTGCGTTAAGGGTCGGGGGTATGCTTGTATCTCCTAAAGTGTGTGAATGTTTTTTCGCAAAACAGGGTGGCACCGCGGTATTGATTATCGTCCCTGACAGCAGATAAATTCTGTTGTCAGGTTTTTTTATTTTATTATTACGGAGAGTGAGAAAATGAGTAAGGGCAGATTCGGAATTCACGGCGGGCAGTATGTCCCCGAGGCGCTGATGAAAGAAATCATCAATCTTGAAAAACAGTATGAGCATTACAAAAACGACCCTGATTTTGTGCAGGAGCTTGATACGCTTTTTCGTGAATATGCAAACCGCCCGTCACTGCTTTATTATGCAGAAAATATGACAAAGGATCTCGGCGGTGCTAAAATTTATTTCAAGCGTGAGGATTTAAATCACACGGGAGCACATAAAATCAACAATGTTCTCGGTCAGTGCCTGCTTGCGAAAAAGATGGGCAAAACACGTGTAATTGCCGAAACGGGCGCAGGTCAGCACGGTGTTGCAACTGCAACTGCCGCCGCATTAATGGGGCTTGAATGTGAAATTTTTATGGGTAAACACGATACGGAGCGTCAGGCGCTTAACTGCTACAGAATGGAACTTTTAGGCGCTAAAGTTCACCCTGTTACGACAGGCACAATGACTTTGAAAGACGCTGTTAATGAGGCTATGGGCGAGTGGATTTCAAGGGCAGATGACACTCTTTACGTGCTCGGTTCCGTTATGGGGCCTCACCCGTTTCCGACTATCGTGCGTGATTTTCAAAGCGTTATCAGCAAAGAGGCTCGTGAGCAGATTCTTGAGGCAGAGGGCAAGCTTCCGACGGCAGTTATGGCGTGTGTCGGCGGCGGCTCAAACGCTATGGGTATGTTCTATAATTTTATCAATGATAAAGATGTCCGCCTTATCGGCTGTGAGGCGGCAGGCGAGGGGGCAGATACAGAGCGCACCGCCGCAACTATGGCAACGGGTTCGCTCGGCGTTTTCCACGGTATGAAATCGTATTTCTGTCAGAATGAATACGGGCAGATTGCTCCCGTTTACAGCATTTCGGCAGGTCTTGATTATCCCGGTGTAGGTCCCGAACATGCTTATCTTAAAGACATCGGCAGGGCTGAATATGTGCCCGTTACTGATGAAGAGGCGGTCTGCGCCTTTGAATATATCGCAAAAACCGAGGGCATTATATGTGCTATTGAAAGCGCTCACGCAGTTGCGCATCTTATGAAAATTGCGCCGGCGATGAGCAAAGATGATGTTATTATCTGCTGCCTTTCGGGCAGAGGTGACAAGGATGTTGCCGCAATCGCAAGGTACAGGGGGAAAGAGATTTATGAATAAATTGACAGATGCTTTTAAAAACGGCAAGGCGCTTATCGGCTTTGTAACAGCAGGCGACCCGAATCTTGAAACAAGCGAAGAAATTATTCTGAAAATGGCAGAGGGCGGCTGTGATATTATTGAAATCGGAATTCCGTTTTCAGACCCGATTGCCGAGGGTGTTGTCATCCAGAATTCAAATGTGCGTGCTTTAAAAGGCGGCGCAACAACTGATAAAGTGTTTGAACTTACGAAAAAAATTTCGCAGAAAACGGCTGTGCCGCTCGTTTATACGGCGTTTCTTAATGTTCTTTTCAAATACGGGTACAACAGTTTTCTTCAAAAGGCTGTTGATGCAGGCGTCAGCGGAGTGATTATTCCCGATTTGCCGATTGAGGAGCAGGGTGAACTTACTTCGGTTGCCGAAAAATACGGCGTTGATGTAATATCGCTGGTTGCCGCTAATGATGAAAACAGAATTAAAATGATTGCAAAAAATGCGCGCGGTTTTATTTATGAAACACTGTGCAGTGAGGATGATTTGCAGTTTGTGAATAGTGCAGTTAAGGCTGTGAGCGATATTCCTACGGCTGTCAGTGTCAATATTGATACTCCCGAAAAGGCAAAAAGATGCGCTGAAATTGCCGATGGCGTTGTTATCAATGCTCAAATCGTCACTGTAATTGCCGAAAATCCCGAAAACGCTCCGCAAGCAGTTTATGATTATGTCAAAACCATAAAAGATGCGATATAGTCATCCCGATTTGCCTCCCTTGTCAAAGGGAGGGAATTGCCGCAGACGGCGGATGGATTCATCAAGTGAGGAGGACTGCTTGGGGCGGAGGTATCGAATTCAAAATTTAACATATTTTCCTAAATCCCTTGACAAACGCTCGCTAATATATTAAAATAGCAAGGCACAAATAAGTAAGTCTTTAGAAGTTCTTGTTTATGCATTAACCGGCGATGCGCCGTTTAATATATAGAGCCGCAAGGCTCGGCAATACCGAGGTGTAACTCAGTTTGGCTAGAGTGCCTGCTTTGGGAGCAGGATGCCGCAGGTTCGAGTCCTGTCACCTCGACCAAAATATTGAGTGTCCGATAGGGCACTCAATATTTTTTTATAATATACAGGACGAGAAACGAACTCCAAATTTTAAGCCGCAAGGTGCAAAAATTTGGGAGAAAGGTACGGTGTACCTTTCGATAGTTGAGAGGAGAGTCCTGTCACCTCGACCATTTATCTCACAATTTGAGGAAATTTAGCCTCAGATTGTGAGTTTTTTGTTTTTATCAAGAAATTCTATGCAGTGTGGGCAGGAATTGCAGAGCAAATCACACCCGGTGTCACACAAAAAACAGAAAAATCACACCGAGAAAACACACTTTTTTATCTGGAATGTGTATTTTTGAGAACAATTTCATAGGAAACTGAAAAGTTGCCACCCAGCCGAATGGCAGGTGACAACTTTCTTCTTTGTTTAGGATATTTTTGCAGCTCTTCTCTTGTAATAACGATTGTAATATGTAAGGCTCCTGAATCATTATCTGATTCAGAAGTGTTGAAATTGCTTGAAGCTACTTTCAGCACAATTTCAACTTTGTCTTTATGCACAACGATTTTATCAATATAATTATCAATAAAACGTTTGCATTCAATAGTATTATTCTCTTTTAAGTATGTTGAGAATGCAGACAGTGCCTGCTTTATGTCTGATTTTGAAACAGTGGGCAATTCCTCCAACACCGCTTCATCAATTCGTTTTTGCAAATCTTTCTTTGATTGATTTAATTCATTGATTTTATCAATCATTATCTCCTCATCAACACCCCTTGCGATTGCTTTTGTGATGTTTGCAATTTGTGCGATTTGTGGGTCAACCGTGGTTAAAGAAGCCAATTCGTCAACGGTTGTGGTTTCATCAGCGTTTGACGGAACGTCGAGGACGCCGTTCACTACGGTTGTATCAATGTCAACGGAATCCTCGTTATTTTGCGGGAGGGCACGGAGACCTCCTCTATGGTATAAGCGTACTCGTTACATTCTGTTATATTACCATTTGTGTATGAATATGTTGTTGTTCTGCCGAACTTATCGTAATCAAATTTGCTCGGGTATTATTTATTGAATATTACAGTCAGTTGGAATTCGCTGCTTTGCTCATCAAAATTCCATTGGCATAAGCCGTTATATTTGTTTGCGGTTTTTTCAATGCTTTTCAGACCATAGCCGTGATATTTTGAATCGGCTTTTGTGGTTATTAGCTTTTCACCAAAAGCATTTGGCTTTTTTATGCAGCTGTTTACAACCGATAAAATAACGAAGTTTTCATTTTGCTTTGTAGACAGTCGTATTGACGGATTTTCTATGTTCTCAACTGCTTCAATAGCATTATCAAGTATATTTGAAAGCATTGAAACCAAATCCTTATCCTGAATAAAACTTAAATTTGAAAATCTGATATCAACAGTAAATTTTATTGATTTTGTTTCGCAGATGCTTGAATATCTGTCTAAAATTAAATCAAACATTTTATTTTTTGTTTTGCCTATAAATTTATGCTCGTTCAGTTCGGGCATAATATTGCGGATATAATCATTGATTTCGGGAATATTATCCATTGTATTTATTGCGGCAAGATGATGTTTGATATCGTGTACTAATATTCTCTGTTCATCATTCTTTTTTTCGAGCATTTCATAAAATACCTGATTCATTTCATTGCGCTGATTTTCTGCCTGAAGACTTATTAATTCGTTTTCCTGTTTCTGAAAATTTTTATTTATAATAAAAATAATGCAGCAAAATATTAAAGATATAATACTTATTGTTATGCAGACGAAGTTTACGGTTTTAGAAAATTTATATATTGCAGATGCATATAAGATTACAGACAGCATTGCTGTAATAATAATCGGGTATATAAACAGCACTAAATTCTTTTTTATATCATTTGTAGCATTATTCTTCTTATATGAAAATGCCGTTGAAATAATTTTGCAGACAGTAAAGTATAATACTTTGCAGATAATTCCCAAAATAACCAGTGCTGTCAGGCTGTTTTTATAGGCATCAATGGGTATATGCAGTAATAATGAAGCGCCTGCCTCTACAATCATTTCCGTAATGAACATAATTGCAAGCAGAACTGAAGAATGAAATATACTGCTTTTAAAGGATATATTAAAGGATATTTTGCAATAGAGAATGTTGATAAATAAAAAAACGATGTCATTTATTATGAAGTTATTATCAAAAATCAAATTAAATAAAAAACCTATTATATATAATCCTGTTGCTATTAAAAATGAGCCTGATTGCGTAAGTTTTAATTCATAATTTTCAGAAAAGTAAATATATGCTATTACAGCACCGAAAATATAAACTATAAAGAAAAATATCTGTTCAGCCATATTAATTCACATAGCCTTTCTGGCTGCAAAAGGTAATTAAAAATCACGATATCCTTGTTGTAGCCAGACAAGGCGTGATGTGAATTTAGCCATCTCAAAATTATGCCACAGGCAAATTTTTGGGGGTTCGTTTGCGACCGCTCGCAGTGCGAGATTAAGGAAGCAATAAGAACTGGCAGCGGTCAAAATTCATATGCTTTTGCATAAATGAATTTTGGGTACCGCAACTGAGCCATAATCTGAATAGTGTGATTTTTCACACTATTCTCCCAGCAGCATCATAAATCTCTTTTTAAATTCAGATCTTTTGGCATAAGCGATAGGAATTGTGTATTTTTTATTAAGAATTACATAATCCTTTTGAAAATGGGTTATATAATTTGTATTGATTATAAAACTGTGATGAGGGCATTCAAAATATGACTTATTTAATTGCTCCATCCAGTATTTGATACTGCTTTTTGAATAATACTCTTCATTTTCTGTTATTATTTTCGTTTTTCTGCCTTCAATTTCAATATAGATAATTTCATTCATTTTAATAGTGACAATGCTGTTATCGGTGTTTTTCAGATAAACCTTAACCTCTGTTTTGTCAAGTTTTTCTATGGCTTTGTCAAGTCCTTTGTAAAACCTTTTGCTGTCAATCGGTTTGTCAAAAAATCTTGTAATATCCAAATCCAGTGCATCATCTAAATAATGATTATAAGCGGTGATGTATATCAGGATAAGGTCGGAGTTTATGCTTTGAAGTTTTTTGCCGAGTTCAATACCGTTTACTTCGGGCATTTCTATATCAAGAAAAACTATGTCAAAATTTATTTTTGAATTTAAAAGATCCGAAGCATTATTGTATTTATATAAATTAAGCTGCAGACCTTTTTCGCTGAAATATTGCTTTAAATGAAGTTCAATATCCTTTATGTATTTGATTTCGTCATCGCAAACGGCTATTTTCAAATTTATCACCACCATAAAAATATGCAGTAAACTTTATATTAAGTTTACTGCAATTATGCATATTTTGTCAAATAGTATATTAATGTTTTTTGTTTGAACAGTATCTTACCATATGCAAAATTAATTGTATATCATCTTCTGTACAGTTTTTTAATCCGTCATAAATATTATCTGACGGATTGTATCTTATATATCCATTCATAAAATAATCGAATGTTGTGTCAAGTGCTATAGTGATTTTTGCCAGCAAATCAAGGCTGGGGTGCTTTTTTCCTGTTTCAATGTTTGAAATATATTTTATTGAAACATTAAGCATTTCTGCCAGTTCCGATTGTTTTATGCCTAATTCTCTTCTGCGTTCTCCGATACGGAATCCTAATAGGTTATAATCAATATTATTATCAACTTTTTTCAGTTTCATTAAATCACCCGATTGTAGTTTACCATTGATTAATGTCGGAATGAACACGCTGTAAGTAATACAGTATAACTAATAGACATAATAAGTAT
>CABUAS010000066.1 GCA_902489595.1 uncultured Oscillospiraceae bacterium
TACCCTGGGGATAACAGGCTGATCTCCCCCAAGAGTCCACATCGACGGGGAGGTTTGGCACCTCGATGTCGGCTCATCACATCCTGGGGCTGAATTCGGTCCCAAGGGTTCGGCTGTTCGCCGATTAAAGTGGTACGCGAGCTGGGTTCAGAACGTCGTGAGACAGTTCGGTCCCTATCTGCCGTGGGCGTAGGATATTTGAGGAGCGCTGTTCCTAGTACGAGAGGACCGGAATGGACGCACCGCTGGCGCATCGGTTGTCATGCCAATGGCACGGCCGAGCAACTATGTGCGGATCGGATAAACGCTGAAAGCATCTAAGCGTGAAGCCGTCTCCAAGATAAGATATCCCACTGTTTACAGTTAAGACCCCTTGTAGACTACGAGGTTGATAGGCTGCGTGTGTAAGTACAGCGATGTATTTAGCTTGGCAGTACTAATAGGTCGAGGGCTTGACCTTAACAAGTTGGTTATGTGTTCAGGCTATTGATAGTTCCAAATCCTTTTTCCTGTATTTAGTTTTCAGGGTATATACCTGAAAAAAGACGAGCTATGCACCATTAGCTCAGTTGGTAGAGCACCTGACTCTTAATCAGGGTGTCCACGGTTCGAGCCCGTGATGGTGTACCATCTTGTGGCCCGTTGGTCAAGCGGTTAAGACATCGCCCTCTCACGGCGAAAACAGGAGTTCGATTCTCCTACGGGTCACCACGACCTTAGGGTTTACCAACAGGTCTTACAAATAACTGTGAGCCAGCTTACAGTTCATAGTCGGTGTTTATTACGAAGAGGGTCCACCCGTTCCCATCCCGAACACGGTAGTTAAGCTCTTCAGTGCCGAAAATACTTGGCGGGAAGCTGCCCGGGAAAATAGGTCAACGCTGACATCCTTGAAAAGTCATACTTATTGTATGACTTTTCTTTTTTTATGCTTCCTGCACCATTGTTATATCATACCTGCTGTATTATTTATATGAATTGCACTTCTTAACACGCATTGCGGTAACCCGAAAAAATTATCGGGCTTGCGCTGATCCTCAATTTTTTCGACCGCTGCTAAGCTCTTTTTGCTCCCTTTATCCTGCACTGCAGGCGGTCGCAAACGAGCCTTGGCGGGAAGCTGCCCGGGAAAATAGGTCAACGCTGACATCTTAAAGAAACCTTACACTTTTGTGTGAGGTTTTCTTTTTTGCTTTTCGGCGGGGTTGGGGCACCCCGCCCTACGGTTGCCTTATTGTAACTCCGTAGGGTGCGGCGTTCTCGACGCACCGTTATTTATGCAGTGGTGTCTTTCCAATTTTGTAGGGAAAATTCACGAATTGCACGCTTATATCATTAAGATTATTTATTATTTACTTTGCTCTGCATTTTTGATATTATATATTCAGAGGTGGTTACGTTGAGGTTTAAAACATATTTAAAAAGAACTGAGTACGATACAGATAAGAATAACAAAAAAGATAATTTTAATTTTCTGAACAATAAATACTGTATTCCTGCTCAGACCGTTATTGCAGGTGATTCCATTACCGAAATTTTTAATATGGATTTGTTCAATTCTTATATTAAAGAAAGCGGTAAGCTTGTCTATAATCGCGGTATCAGCGGTGATACAAGTAATAAACTTCTTGAACGATTTGACAGCAATGTTCTTGCACTGAAGCCATCAAACCTTGTATTGCTTATCGGTACTAATGATTTAACTTTGATTTCCGATGCTGATTATGTTTTTTCAAACATTTCTGAAATTGTTGATAAAGCACTGAATTCTGACCCTGATATGAATATCATATTGCAGTCGGTTTATCCTGTCACATATAAAAATAGGCGTAAAAACAGACTTATTTCTGCTCTTAATGAAAAATTACGTGCAATGTGTTCTGAGAAAAATATTACTTATCTTGACATTTATACATTGCTTTTGGATAATAAAGGCGGCTTTAATTCTGAATATACATATGACGGTCTTCATCCGAATGTGCGTGGATTTGAAGTTGTGGCAAATCAGATTATTCCGCTTCTAAAATAATTTGCTTTTTTTGTATTACAAAGTAATCTCATTGTAATATCATAAAGCAATTATTATTGACAAAGATATTTTTATATTATATAATGATGAAAATATTTTTTTATGGAGTTTCCGATTTAAATGGACGACTGTGATAGTTTAAATATTTATTAATTTGAGACGTATTCTGTATTGTGATAATGCAGGATATGTCTTTTTATGATTGTTTTGGAGGTTAAATTAAATGGATTCCGTATGGTTAATGTTGTTACTGCAGGTTGTTCTTATTGCACTGAATGCAGTTTTTGCAAGCGCTGAAATTGCGATAATCAGTATGAATGATAATAAACTTGCTAAAATGGCGCAGGAGGGCAATAAAAAGGCAATTAAACTTGCGAAGTTAACGAGTAAGCCTGCACGTTTTCTTGCCACGATTCAGGTTGCTATAACACTTTCGGGTTTTCTGGGCAGTGCGTTCGCTGCTGATAATTTCTCAGATAAATTAGTAGCCCTTATAATGAAAACAGGTATAAATATTCCCGAAAAAACGCTCGATTCAATAGTAGTAATTTTAATCACATTGATTTTGTCCTATTTTACGCTTGTTTTCGGCGAACTTGTTCCAAAGCGTGTTGCAATGCGTAAAGCAGAGAGCCTTGCACTCGGTATGGCATCTATGATTACTTTTATTTCAAAAGTTTTTGCACCGCTTGTTTTTCTACTTACTGCTTCAACAAATCTTGTTTTAAGATTAATGAGAATAGACCCTGATGCCGCTGATGATGACGTAAGCGAAGAAGATATCAGAATGATGGTTGATGCCGGCAGTGAAAAAGGCGCAATCGACAGTACGGAAAAAGAGTTTATTCAGAATGTGTTTGAATTTGATGACCTTGCAGTTGAAGAAATTGCAGTTCACAGAACAGAGGTTTCTCTTCTTTGGATGGAGGAATCCGTTGAGGAGTGGAATAAGACCATCAACGGCAGCCGTCATACAATGTACCCTGTCTGCGATGAAACGGTTGATAATATTGTCGGTATTCTTAACGCTAAAGATTATTTCCGCCTTTCAGATAAGAGCAAAGAGAATATTTTGAAAAACGCTGTTACGCCTGCATATTTTGTGCCTGAAAGTATTAAAGCCGATGTGCTTTTCAAAAATATGAAGGACAGCAGAAATACTTTTGCAGTTGTTCTTGACGAGCACGGCGGTACAACGGGTATTATTACAATGAGTGATTTGCTTGAGCAGCTTGTCGGTGATTTTGATGCAGACAGACCTGAAAAAACTGAGCCTGCCATTCAGAGCCTTGATTCCAAAACGTGGAAAATTCTCGGCACTGCCGAGCTTGATGATATTGAGCGTGAACTCGGTGTGTCGTTTGGTGATAATGAAAATAACACCTTCAGCGGTTTGATTTTTGATACGCTCGGTGCAGTTGCAGATGACGGCAGTTCCTTTGAATTGAACGCTTACAATCTTATCATTAAGGTTACGGGCGTTACCGACCATCAGGTGGATTCGGCAGTTGTTTGCTTAGATTTACCGCTTGATAAAGAAGATTAATGTTGTAGGGGAGGGTCTCTGTGCCCTCCCGTTTTTTATAAAAACTATTGACTTATTTGTTTTTGTATGTTATCTTGAAAAAAACGAGGTATATTATTATGTTTAATTTAGTTTTAAATATCCATATGTTTGCACAGCCGCAGCCTATGTATTTTACATGGGTTTGTTCGTCGTGCATACATCGGGATTTGAATTAAAATAATCATATTTATTCAAATTACTTTAAGCACTGACGAACGTAATCGTTTGTCAGTGCTTTTTTTATTTTCAGGAGGTTATGCTATGAATATTGAATTGAAGAAAATTGAGCAAGACGAAATAGTTAAAGCGTTTTTTATGCAGAAAAAAGGTTTTTTGCCTACTTACTTAAAGTATTTTGATAAAATTAATCCGATATTCAAATCGTATTCAGCCTTTAAGAAAAAGTTTGTAAATGAAAATATTATTTGGTTTTTTATTGTTTATAACGGCATTAAGATAGGCGAAATAGAAATTGAATTTAAACAGGATTTCGTTCATATATCTGATTTCTTTATTTTATCAGAGTATCAAAATCAAGGTGTAGGTCAGCAGGTTTTGAAGTATATTAATAATATGTTCAGCGATTATAAACATTGGCATTTGATGACTATAAAACAGGAAAAACGAAATTGTCATTTGTACGAAAAATTCGGATATATGAAAACAAATCTTGAAATACCTATTAATAAACGAATGACAATTATTGAATATGAAAGAAAACTGTAAAGTTCCGACGTCATCGGCTTATTATACGAACGGTACGATGCGGTCATCGTACCCTACAAAATTACAATAACGCTTTCGTAGGGTGCGGCGTCCTCGACGCACTGAAATTTTAATATTTTGTAGGGGATGGCCTCCGTGCCCTCCCGAATAACAACGTAGGGCGGGGTGGTCTCACCTGTCGGTTCGGTCAGTGCTTCTGCTTCGCAGAGGTGTCCACCGGACACCCGCACCCTCACCCCGCCGAAATGTAGGGAAAGGTCTCTGTGCCCTCCCGTCAAACAGAAAGGAGAATTCAAAATGAGTAAAGAACCTGTTTTAGAAACAGAACGGTTAATTTTAAGACCGATAACCATTGACGACGCCGGAGCTGTTTATCAGTGGGCGAGTGACGAAAGAGTGACAAAATATATGAGCTATCCCACTCACACCGATATAAGTCAGACAAAGGCGTGGATAACATCAACTTTTACAGATGAAACCGAATGGAACTGGGCGTTTGTACTGAAAAGCGAAAACAGAGTTATCGGCACAGGCAGTATAGGCAAAAGTAATTATTTAGAGGGCTACTGGGGCTTTGGCTACAATCTTCATTATAATTATTGGCACAAAGGCTACTGCACAGAGGCAACGAAAGCAATTATAGATTATGCACACAGCAAACTCGACGTAAACAAAGTATGCGCCTGTCACGCAGTTGATAACCCCCGTTCAGGCAGAGTTATGGAAAAATGCGGTCTTACATTTGACCATTTCGGTACATATTCAAAGTTCGACGGCAGCAAAATCTTTAAATGCAAATATTATACGCTTGAATTTTAAGATGTGCTAATTTTGAAACTTGCTTTATTTAATTGCTTTTCACCCTGATATAGTATATAATGTAACTATAAATTTAAGGGGGTACTTAATTATGAAAGAGGTTTCTAAAAAAACGATTATCGTTTTCTGCCTTCCGCAGTTTGCCGTTGGCTTGTTTACAACAATGCTCAACAATTATTTAATCTATTTTTATCAGCCCACTGAGGCGTCGGGTCTGCCTGTTCTTATAACTCAGGGTTATGTTTTTGCAGGCATTTTAACTGTTATCGGACTTATTAAAGCAGTCGGTCATATTATTGACGCTGTTTCCGATCCCGTTGTTGCAGGAATAAGTGATAAAAGCAGAAATAAAAACGGCCGCCGAATTCCGTTTATGAAATGGTTTGCCGTGCCGTTTGCACTCAGTGCACTGCTTATTTTCTGGTCACCGTCAACGAATCCTGTATTCAACAACATCTGGCTCGCCGTTTTCATCTGGGCTTATTATATTTTTTATACACTTTATATGATACCGCACAGTGCACTCCTGCCCGAAATGGTGCGTGACGAGGGCAAACTGGTTGATACATATACCTGGAACTCACTTTTCTTTGTAGTCGGCAGTATGCTCGGCTATGCTACAACAGCGTTTGTTGCAATTATAAAAAAGGCAGGCTTGGAGCCGATTATGGCGTGGAGAATGACCTTCCTCTGCTTTACGGTTATCGGCGTTATATTACTTCTTCTCCCTGCATTTGCAATCAAAGAAAAGGAATATGTAAGTTCTGTCAGACCGACCGCTCCGCTTATGCAGTCGCTCAAACACGCATTTTCAAATAAGCACTTCCGCATTGTGACATTCGGTCAGTTGTTTGAGGGTACGGGTATGAGTTTCTTTCAGGCGTGTATTATGTATTATATTACCGAGCTTATGGGCATTCCCGAAGAAAAAGCAATCATAATTATGGCAACTTCAATTATCGGTTCGCTCGTTATGTATCCGTTTATAAATAAGTGGTCGAAAAAATCAGGCAAACGTATTCCTATGATTGTCGGCTGTGTTGTTTTTGCGATAGCAGAATTTGTTATTTGTCTTGTCGATGTTCTCCCAAAAGATAACGCTATGGTAACTGCAATTATATTTGCTCTGTTCGTTTCACTTCCGTTTGCAGTTCTCAATATTCTGCCGGGTTCAATGATGGCAGATGTTATTCGTTATGACACTGTTAAAACAGGAATTAATCAGGAAGGCACTTTTGCTGCCGCAAAAAGTTTTGTAACAAAACTCGGCACTTCAATCGCAACTATGATTGTTCCGTCGCTCATCGTTGTCGGTGCGGCAACAGGTGAAAGCGTTACTAAAAAAGGTCTGCTGTTAACTGCAATAGTCGGCGGTGTGTTCACGCTTGTGGGCGTTGTGATTTATGCAGTTTACAATGAAAAAGAAGTTTTGCAGACAATCCGTTCGGCTGAAAAGGAGAGTAAGTAATGATTGTTCTTTATATAATTTTAGCCATTGTTGCTTTGCTTTTGATTGTACTGCTTATAAATACAGGCGTTAAATGCTCAAAAGCAAGAAAACTTACACCCTGTAAAACGGAATATACAGAAGATGAGTTAAATAAATACTCCGAACGGCTTGCCAAGATGATACAGTGTAAAACCGTTTCCGTAAAGGGCGGTTATGATGATACGGAGTTCAAAAAACTGCGTGAAACGATGGCACAGTTGTTCCCAGAAATTCATAAAGCGGCAGAGATTAAAATTTTCAGCGATGACTGCTGGATTTATAAAATTAAAGGCAGGGACGAAAGCAGAAATATTATGCTTATGTCACATCACGATGTTGTTGCCGCCGACGGCGTATGGAGCGCTGAACCGTTCGGCGCAGAAATCAAAGACGGCAAAATGTGGGGCAGGGGAACTGTTGATACAAAAACACCGCTTTTTGCAGAGTTTTCAGCTCTTGAAGAATTGCTTGAAAATGGCTTTGAACCGCCCTGCAACGTTTATATCGGTTCTTCGCATAATGAAGAACTCGGCGGAGACGGTATACCGACTGCGCTTAAATATTTTCAGGAAAACAATATTCGTTTTGAGGTTATTCTTGATGAGGGCGGTGCAGTTATTGAGCCTCCCCTCGGCGGTATGAAGTGTGAAAAATGCGCAATGGTTGCCGTGCACGAAAAGGGCAGATACAGACTAAATTTTACTGCCGCAGCAGGCAACGCCCACGCAAGCCTTACTTCTGCATCAGTCGCCACGCCGCTTGAAAGAATGGTCGGATTTATCAGTGAAGTCAATACACAGAATGCTTTTATCCGCCGTCTTAATCCGCAGGTCACTGCAATGTTTAGCTATCTTGCACCGTACTGCGGTTTTCCTATGAATGTACTGCTTTCAAATCTTTGGCTTTTCGGCGGACTTCTTAAAAAGGTTATGCCTAAAATCAATGCACAGGCAGGCGGTTTAATCGGCACAACAATTGCGTTTAATAAAATTGAGGGCTCAAATGAAAATAAAATCTGCACTTCGTCTGCACTGCTCAAAAGTGTTGATGAAAGCGATATGAAACAGGATATTGAGGCAGTTAAAAATATTGCGAAGAAATATGATATAACGGTTGAAATTGCAGATGATTCCGAGTATCACGGTCCTGCCGATATGAGCGAGCCTGCTTTTGATTATACAATGAACTGCATTGCTGAAATATTCCCGCAGCATCCTGCATCACCGTTTATTCTTCCTGCAGGCACAGATGCAAGAACATTGACGGACGTATGTAATTGTGTGCTCCGTTTTGCACCTATTACATTGTCGGCTCAGCAATTAGCGTCAGTTCATTCAGAAAATGAAAACATTGATTTGACTGCAGTTGCACAGGCAGTCGATTTTTACAGATTATTTTTAAAAAATTATAAGTAAATTTTACAATTTCTATTGACTGTTAACCTCTGTAGTGGTAAAGTTTGTTAGTGAATTTTTGATTTAGAGGTTATGACAGTGAAATCGGATTTGCTTAACGGAAAACCAATTAAAAGTATTCTGCTTTTTGCGCTTCCCATTATGGGCAGTTCAATGCTGCAGTATAATTATAATCTGGTTGATAATATTATAGTCGGCAGATATGTCGGCACAGACGCTCTTGCCGCAGTCGGCAACGTCGGCTCAATAAACGGTTTTATTATCGGTACTGCCCTCGGCTTAACGGCAGGGTTTACAATTCCCGTTGCACAAAGCTTCGGCGCAGGCGATAAAAAGAAAATGAATAAATTTGCAGGTGCAAGCATCTCTATGTCGCTTGTTATCGGTCTTATAATTGTGATTGCCGCACATATTCTTTCAAAGCCGCTTTTACGGCTTATTGATACGCCTGAAGATATTATTGAAATATCATCGTCGTATGTAAACATTCTTTATTACGCCGTGCCGATACAGATGCTTTTAAATAATTTTAATGCACTTGCACGTGCCGTTGGTGAAAGTAAAAAGCCATTGTATTTCCTTATTGCAAGTGTTTTTGTTAATCTGTTTCTTGATATCCTTTTTGTAGGCCATTTCGGATGGGGCGTAGTCGGCGCCGCGTGGGCAACTGCAATTTCACAATTTACGGCAGTTGTGCTTTCTGCAATTTATATCTTCAGGTATAACAAAGAATATAATATAACGAAAAGGGATTTGCTGATTGATGCAAAAACGAGTTTTATGCAGTTAAAACTCGGTATTCCGCTCTCTTTACAGTTTACCATTACCTCAATCGGTTCAATGGTTCTGCAAACGGCTGTAAACGGCTTCGGCTCAAATGTTATTGCAGGCTTTACGGCAGCAGGCAGGGTAGAGCAGCTGACGAATATTCCTATGTCGGGACTCGGTGTAGGCACAATGACCTTTGTTTCACAGAATTACGGTGCAGGCAATTATAATCGCATTATTCAAAGCGTCAAAAAAATTCTTGTGCTTGATATTGCTGTGTCTGTAATTTGCAGCATCATTCTTGTGTCGGCCGGTCCTTATGTGGTTCATCTGTTTATGACAGATTATAATGAGGATATTATGTTTGCCGCAAAGCACTATCTTTGGGCAATTGCCGAATGCTACAGTCTTGTTGCAGTGCTGTTTGTTTTCAGAAACACACTTCAGGGGCTTGGTTTTACATATGCAAATATGATTGCTGGCGCTGGTGAACTGTTCGGCAGATTGGCGGTTGCGCTGATTTTTACACCGCTTATAGGCTTTAACGCAGTGTGTTATGCAGGTCCTGTTGCATGGCTTCTTGCAGACATACCGCTTATTGTGATATACTTAATAAAAAAGGGGAAATTTAAAAAATTAATGCAGCAAAAATGCTGTGCTTAATTTAATCAGGGGGGTAATTTTATGGTTTATTATTGTGCGCTGGGCGTAGGCGTTATTGTAGCAACGGCATTTTTATCAAGCCGTGCCAAAGGTGCGTCCGTTAAAAATCTTTTCTTTAAAATGATCTCAAGTCTGTTCTTTATTTTTACGGCAGTCTGTGCAGTTGTTTTAAATCCTCAGTCGTCAATTTTCGGTGCTCTGCTTATAATGGGCGGCGTTCTCGGTTTGTGCGGCGATGCTGCGCTTGATTTGAAATTTGTCTATAAAAAAGATGCTCATGCATATCTTGTTTCGGGCTTTCTGTTCTTTTTAGTCGGTCATATTTTTTACAGCGGTGCCGTTATCTGGTATAATAAGCTTGATTGGAAAATTGCCCTTATTTCTGCGGTAATTTCAATTGCTGTCGGTGCAGGTGCAGTAATGTCAGGCAAAATAATGAAGCTTGATTACGGCAGATATAAATTGATTTCATTCCTTTATGCAAGCTTTCTTACAATGACTATGGTGGTTTCAATCTGGAGCGCCTTTTTAAGTCACGAAAAATCAATGCTTTTAATGGCAATCGGTGCAGTTCTTTTCCTTCTTTCGGATTTGGTGCTTTCAAATACCTACTTTGGAAAGGGCTGGGATAAGCCTGTTCATATTTATGTTAATCATCTTCTTTATTATGCAGGCCAGTTTCTTATCGCCTCATCAATAATGTTTTTGAATTAATTGATATTAACAAAGCAGCGGTACGGCTTTCCTCTTGCCTGCCGTTGTTTTTTATATTTGAAAAGATATTGATGTTCGGGTGATGTCCTCAATTAAAAATATATTAAAAAATGTTATTATTTTTAATAAGGGTATTGACTAAAATTAAATAAAATGTTATTATATCAACGCTGTCAAATTGGATTTGGGCCATTAGCTCAGTTGGTTAGAGCTCCCGGCTCATAACCGGTCGGTCCGGGGTTCGAGTCCCTGATGGCCCACCAAATTCATAGGGGTATAGCTCAGTTGGTAGAGCAGCGGTCTCCAAAACCGCGTGCCGAGGG
>CABUAS010000067.1 GCA_902489595.1 uncultured Oscillospiraceae bacterium
AAATTCAGCGTTAAAGATTGCCCTTCTTGAAGCGAATGTTACTGATGTTGACTATCTTACATTTAAGGTCAAAGAAAAGGGCAAGGTTGAAATCGGCGAGGATGGCAGAATTAAAGGTATTGATGATACAATCGAAAGCCTTAAAACGCAGTATAACGGTACATACAAGGGCGAATGCGTAAGCCTTGTGAAGTGTTTCATTGACGAGGTGCTCGATAAAACACCACAGGCGATCGGCAATGCTAAAGATTATTGGACAAAGCGCAATGGTGCATATCTCAAAGGAATTTTTACGCCGATTGCAAACACACCTGATTTTGTACCGCAGAGGGGTGATGTTTTCGTCAGAACAAGCGGCGTTTACGGCCATATTGGCATTGTGCTTAAAGCGACAAAAGATTATTTTTACACAATCGAGCAGAACTATAATGGTTGCCGAGTTATTAAGAATATAAAGCATACCGATTGGCGTAATGTTAACTTTCTCAGACCGAGAAATCAGAGCAATATCAAGTCGGTATCATCAAAATTCACAGTCGGCAAGCCGTGCACTCTTACAACGAATGTTAAAATCCGCACAGGTGCAGGAACGAATTACAGGCAGAAAAAGGTCGGCGAGATTAACGCATCGGGTCAGAAACGCTGCACAAGTCAGAATAGAAACGATTATGCAGTGCTCAGAAAGGGTATCGAAATCATCCCGAAACAAATCAAAAGCGTCGGCAATGACATCTGGGTAGAACTTATTAACGGCTGGGTCTGCGTGTATTACAACGGTAATTATTATGCGAAGTAAAATTGAATAAGGCATAAATTCAGCCCCTGTCTTTTAGTTAAGACAGGGGCATTTTTTATTGCAGTTAAATAATTTTATATTGTACATTGAAAATATTTATATAATGTGATACCATGTTTGTGTTAAGTCTTAGCAAAGAGGTAATCCCATGAATAAGCCCGAGTTGGTCGAAACATTTAAAAACTGGATAAATGAAAGAACACCAGATTATATTTATTGTTCAACCGATTTTGTAAATAAAAGAATTTATGAAATTTTGATTGAAGAAGCCGACGGTGATATAATATTTGAAAATGACGAAATTGTTGTCGGTGCTTATGATTATAAGTATGAACTGAAAGCAGAAAACAGTATTGACGGTCATCCCTATTGCTTCGCCTTTCAGGCAATCGGCACAGGATGTAAAGAAAATGTGACCGATAATGATTATGAACTTGCTGATTATACCGAAAGTTTATTTATCATCAAACATCAATAAAGCAAGCAAAGTGTTATTAAAGTAGGATATAAACTCTGTTTGTTTTGTAAATTATGTAATTGAATATTGATTAAAGTGAGAAATTATGTTACTATAATGATAGCAAAAACCATATAAATATTGCATAAAACTGTGTAATAGAAAACACGTAGGAAACATATATTCGTAAAAAGTATAATATTCCTTAAAACTCTTGAAAACTCCACCAAAAGATAAAAATCCGAAACCGGTTATTGTAGGTAACTGTTTCGGATTTTCTGTTTTAATAAAATTCGCTTTAAGGGTAAGTTTCACTATGAAATGAGTTGCGGCACATAAAGTCAAATTGCTTTAGCGATATTTCATTTATTGTGATTTATTTTGTTTTCATCTTTTTTCTTCCTGTGAAAATTGAGATGCCGAAGATTACAATCAGCATTGCGCAGGCAAAGCACATCCAGAAAACAAGCTGCGTTTTGCTTTGCGATGCAAATGTGTCGTAATAGCCTTTAAGGTAAATTACGCTGACTATCAGCGGCAGAATATACTGCATATAAACCCGTATCCATTTCGGAAATTTTTTGCCCGTGCCTGTGTTTGCTTCCTTGAGAAAGTTTTCAAATCCCCAGCCGTTTTTGTTTACGCAGAACAGTACAAATACAAGCGAGCCGAGAGGAAGAAGATTATACGAAACAAGAAAATCCTCCAAATCCATAATCGTTGAGCCTGCACCGAGCGGTTCAATTTTTGACAGCAGATTAAAGCCGATAATTGCAGGAATTGAAAGCACTGTAATAAGCACAAAATTTATGCCGACCGATTTTTTTCTGCTCCACCCGTTCATATCAATGAAAGCGGCAATAATATTTTCAAACACTGCAATAATGGTGGACAGAGCCGCAAATGACATAAATATGAAAAACATTGTTCCCCAGATTCTGCCGCCTGCCATATTATTGAAAAGATTCGGCAACGTGATGAAAAGCAGAGACGGACCTGCACCCGGCTCGACGCCGAATGAGAAACAGGCAGGAATGATGATAAAGCCTGCCATAAGGGCAACAAAAGTGTCAAGCACAATGATGTTTACTGCCTCACCTGTAATGCGTTTCTTTTTGTCAAGATAACTGCCGAAAATTTCCATAGCGCCGATACCGATGCTAAGCGTGAAAAATGCATGGCTCATTGCCGCAAATACAGCCGTGCCGATACCGTTTTCGGCGACGCTTTTGAAATTCGGAACAAGATAGAATTTAATACCCTCCGATGCATTTGGCAGAAAAACAGAGTTAACAGCAAGCACAATCATAAGTATGATTAAAAATGACATCATAACCTTTGTAACCTTTTCAACGCCGTTTTTAACGCCGAGTATGCATACGCCAAACGAAATTATAATTGCAATCAGCGCCCACAGCCCCATTGTAAGCGGCTGTGAAAGCATAGTGCTGAATACATTTGCAACGCCGTCAGCGTCAAGACCGGTCATTTTGCCTGTCAGTTCAAGATAAGCGTAGTAAAGCATCCAGCCGCCTACCATTGTGTAAAACATCATAAGCAGAAAACTGCCGAGAATGCTTATCCATTTGAAAATGTGCCATTTTGTGCCTTGCGGTTCAAGTTTTTCAAACGCTTTTCCCATTCCGAGTCCGCTGCCTCTGCCGACTGTGAATTCACAGACAAGAATCGGCAGTCCTAAAATGACAAGGAATACAAGATACATTAAAATGAAGCCTGCACCGCCGTACATTCCGCATATATAAGGGAATTTCCACACATTGCCTATGCCGACTGCGCACCCTGCCGAAACAAGTATAAAGCCAAGCCGTGAGGCGAATTTTTCTCTGTCAGCCATATTTTACCTCTTTAAGTTTAAAATTATTTCTTTAATTATATACTGTAAACAGTTTAATTTCAATATAATATTATTTATAAACGCCGCAGAAATGTAGAATTACTGTGGCGTTTGCTTTTTATTCAGTATATATATCAGTGCTTTATTTACCAATTTTCAGCATATCTGTGAAGTGTGTTTTCAAGTCCGCAGGCAACTGAATTCGGATCGTTCATCGTTTTGTCACAGCATGAACGGAACACCATTACGCCGCCTGCACCGCTGAATAATGCGAGTGCAAGCTTATCTCCTGCAAGGGCAGGGGAGCAGAATGTGCCCTCGTAAACCTGGTCGCCGTCGTGAATTGTATAATACTTGCTGTTCCAGTAATTTGCCTCTTCAAGTGCTCTCCATGACGCCCAGTAAGGCGTGCTGTTTATCGGTCTTGCATATGCTGCAATGCCGATGTTGATTTTGCTGATGTCTGCACCGTTGTCCGCAAATGCTTTCAAGCCTTCTTCTGCCTGATGAAGAGAGCTTTGGTAGCCGTCTTCGTCATTTCCGTCATACGCCATATACTGAATCTGGTCTATACAGTTAAACGTTTCCTGTGACAGACCCAACTGACCGGCAGAAAGTGCAGTTGAGATAACAAAATCTTCCTTGTATTCACTCAAATTCCTGTCAAGTTTTTGAATGAAACTGTCATAATTTTTCCAGTCGTCTGCAGAAGCAGGGTATTCCCAGTCGATGTCAACGCCGTCAAAATCGTATTTCTTTGTAAAGTCAACAATCTGATTTGCAACATCTTCCCAGCAGTCAGCCATATAGGAGTTAACACCGTTGTGACCGTCGCCCCATGCACCGTCTGCAAGGGCGGTAACAATCAGTTTAACCCTGTGTGATTGATTTGAGCGGTGGGCAATAATTTCCTTGAGCGCTGCAACTTCCGAAGCGAATTTCTCTTCGCCTGATTCGCCGAAATTCATTTTTCCGTTTTCGTCCCAGTGAACAGCTGCAAATACGATGATAGTGCTGTAAACATCGTAAAAGCGTGCATAATTATTAACATAATCTTCGCCTTTTGCGAGAATTTCGGTGGGCACATCGCCGTCAAGACGCTGATAAGCCGTTACTTCAAAATCAGTCATATCTCTTTTCGGTTCATTGTAAAGCTTTAAGGATTTGATTTTTACTGGTGTATCTTCACTTCTGAATTTATCTATTGAAAGGCGTATTTTATCGGTGGTAACCGTATCAAAGCTGCAAATTCTCATAGCCTGAATTTTTTCACTCTGGTAAACTGTTACCCATTCATCATTGATAAATGCCTGCAATCTGAAAAATTGTGCCTCGTTGCCTGATTCTTCGATAATTGCTGTGTTGAATTCGGATTTTTGTGTTAATTGAATTTCGGCATAGCTGTTGTTGGCATCGGGGTAACCGTCAGCAGGCATACCTGCCGGCGCCTGAGCAGTCCAGCAGCTATTGTCGTTACTGAGCATATTGATTGCATCGGGCTTTTCGTCCTTTTTCAGACTTTCAAAACTGATTGCCGCACCATCTAAAACATTTTCAGACTGTAATGTGATTTCAGGCAGATTTTTATTGTCATAGTTACCTGACTGAATATTCGGCATAGCAGTACAGCCGATAACAACCGCACTTACAACAGCACCTGAAATAAGAGCCTGAACCGCTTTTTTACTGCTGCTGCAAAATACAAGCATAAGCCCCATTCCGCCTGCAAGTGCAGGGTAAATAAGATTAGAAATTATTGCTTTAAAGCCGTTTGAAATTTTGTCTGCCGTAAATCCGGAATCAAGACTGAATACAAGAACAGCAGTGTATATAAACACGGCAACTGCGATAACCGCAAATACAGTGTGCAGAATATTGAGCGCAGTTATACCTTTTACATCTTTTTTCTTTTCACCCTTGAATGCGGAAAAAAACAGATAGATGAAATGAACCGCCGCCGTAACTGCAATTACGCCGAGCAGCGTCGGAACAAATTTATCGCCGAGCGGATACAGTTCTGCAATCCAGCCGTATGCCCATGTTGCCCCTTTAAGATTGATGAATGCAAATACGCTGAGCAGGAAAAAAATGTATGCACCTGCTCGTGAATGAAATGCATCTGAAATTTTTTTGATGAACTTCATAAAAACAGACCTCCTTTGAAGTTCTGTGAATATTATTGTATCATATTGCGCTTTATTGTTCAATCACTTTTCAAAAAAATGTATGAATTTGTATATACTTTTATTAAAAAACTGTGCATAAATTACAAAAATATTTAAAAATTCTATTGACTTTTTCTTGGTTTTAATATACTTTTATATTAGGGTGTAAAAATTTATTATTTTGGAGGAACGGTTTATGAAAAAATTTGTAAAAAGCGCCGCAGCAATATGCTGTGCGGCATTGCTGGCTTTTTCACTCGGCGGCTGTGCAAAACTTTCTTATGTTGCAGGCGGCACAATGAAATCTATTCAGGAAATTAAAGAGGGCACTTGGAAAACGAATGACCTTGAAGAAAACAATGTGGCTGAAAATGTTGTTGTGATTGATGAGTTTTCGCCTGTTACGGTTGGTTCTGTAAGCTTTGAAACGCAGGATGACGCCGTTAATTATTTTGTGGAATGTTATAATAATACAAAGGCGCAGACTGCTATGTACACCGATTCAGAGGGCAATACAAAAGAGTATTATGCTTTTATGGGTGAAGAATCGCTGAATGTTGACTGCATTTATATTGACGGTCAGAAAAATGATATGCTTAATAATGCAGTTCCCGGCATTGTTTCAACTGCGTTTTACAGAAGTTCCTACGGCCTGCCTCCGAGCAGCAGTATGGACCCCCTTTATGATAATACCAATATTGATAAGGACAATCCGGGTGAGTATGATTTGAGACAGTCCTATTTTAAGCCCGAATACTGCCTTGCCTGCAATGTTTCCGATAACGGCGACGGCAATATAAAAATGGTAATTCAGCCGAAAGACGCCTCAATGTCTGCCCGCGGTGCAGATTCACAGGGCAGTTTCTTTGAAGTGCTTATGGACCTCGGCAAAACGGTTTCCGATATTTTCAACGATTATGATATGCTTTCATGGGCTAGCGGTTCTACCGAAGAAAACTGCAAGGTTAATTATAAGGGCGGCACAGGCACATTTGTTATTGACCCTGCAACAAAAACAATCGTTACAGCCGATTATCATATGAATGTTCTTGTTGAAGTTAATCACGCCAATGTAACCGTTATTAAAGATAAGAGCGGTGCAATCGAAATTTCACACGATATTCATTATCCTGCGTCGGCTGAATATCTTATGGAATCAAAGGGTATTACTAAAAACTAAACCCTGATAATATAAAAATTCAAAGGCCGAACTGTCTTGTCCATTCGGTCTTAATTGATTGTTTTACCTAAAGGAGTAATTATGCAAAATTTTAAATTTATCATTACATATTTTCATAATGGAATGAAAATTGTTTCAAACCTTGCCGAAAATGAACATTATAAAATGGAGAGTGAGGACAGCGGCAATTTTTTCCGTGCAAAAATCGTTCCGAAAACCGAAATAGAACTTTTCAGGACAGATGTTGTTTTCAATTATCATTTTCCTGATTTTTCAAAGTTTTTCGGCAACGGTTATCAGGCGTGGACTACTTCAAAGGAGTATTCGGCAGGCGAAAAAATGCAGGATATTATGCCGATTGCTACGGGTAAATTAAGAAATGTTGCAGGCATTTCTGCTGATACACGCTTTGTTGAATTTCCTAAAAATGCAGGTGAATTTTACAGCCATACCTATACATATGTTAAAAATGAAAATACTTTTAATTTCTTCGGTTCGCTTACCGAAAAGCAGGGCTTTACTGTAATCTATGCCGATATGAACAACAATACGCTCACTTTTTCAAAGGATGTTGAGGGCGTAACAACCAAAGATGAATATGAACTTTTTGATATGTTTGTCTGTTCCGGTTCTTATGATGAAGTGTTTGATAAATATTTCAGCGCAATGGGACTTAAAGAGCCGAGAATTGACCATATGTCGGGCTACACCTCGTGGTATAATTATTTTCAGAAAATTGATGAAAACATTATTATCCGTGATCTTAATGCACTTGATAAGTTCAAAGAAAAGGTATCTATTTTCCAGATTGACGACGGTTATGAAACCTTTGTAGGCGACTGGCTCGATTATAATCCTAAAAAATTCCCCAAGGGTATGAATTATATCGCCGACGAAATTCATAAAAAAGGCTATAATGCAGGTATCTGGCTTGCGCCGTTTAATCTTCAGATTAAATCAAGAACATATAAAGAGCACCCCGACTGGGTAATTAAAGAAAACGGCAGACCGCAACTCGGCGTTTTCGGCTGGGGCGGTGCCTATACAATGGATATCTATAACGCCGAGGCAAGAGAATATATCAGGCATTTCTTTGATGTTATTCTTAACCGCTGGGGTTATGATATGGTTAAACTTGATTTTCTTTACAGTCAGTGCCTCACTCCGAGAAATAATAAGTCAAGAGGTACGATTATGTGCGAGTCTATGGCATTTTTAAGAGAATGCTGCGGTGATAAACTCATTCTCGGCTGCGGCGTTCCGCTCGGTGCATCATTCGGCTATGTTGATGCCTGCCGTATCAGTTGTGATGTTGATTTAAATTACGGCGGTATCTATTATAATAAACTTCATGTTAATAATGAAATTCCGTCGGCACAGAATGCAATCAATAACGCCGTGTTCCGCCGTCATCTCAACGGCAGAGCCTTCTGCAACGACCCCGATGTTTTCTTCCTGCGTTATTCAAATCTTAAATTTACTATGGAGCAGAAACTTCTTCTTGCAGGTATTAATCATCTTTTTGGCGGTGTGCTTTTTGTTTCCGATAATGCACAGGAATATAAACCGCACGATGTTTCAAATGCGTTTAAGTTTTTCTCAAAACCCGATGTTAAAATCCTTTCTGCAGATCAGTGTGAAGATGATTTCACAATTAATTGTATTCTTGACGGCAGGGAACAGACACTGCAGTTTAATATCAAAACAGGCAAAAGCAATATCAAACAACTCCTTGATTTGAAATAATTATTTGTTTTCCATAATTTGCTTTTTAATAATCTCATACAAAAATAATATACTTATAGTATGAGGTGTTATGTTATGGAAAATAATTGTTATCCGTTTGAAAATCTTCCGCTGCCGTACAGTTTTGATGCGCTTGAACCGTTTATAGATGAAAAAACGATGCGGCTTCATCACAATAAGCATTTGCAGGCTTATATAAATAATCTGAATAAATTGCTTGAAGAAAATCCGCGTCTGCAGGGTTTATCACTTGAAAATCTAATAAAGTGCAAACTTAATTTGCCGAGAGAGAAAGAAATTGCAGTACGCAATAACGCAGGTGGTGTTTATAATCACAGGTTTTATTTTGATTTATTGAAAAATCTTTCTGAGAATGAGCCGAGCGGCACTCTTCTGAATAAGGTTGAATGCAGTTTCAAAAGTTTTGATAATTTTAAATCGGAATTTAAAAAGGCGGCACTTTCTGTTTTCGGCTCGGGATATGCCTGGCTTGTCAGTGACTGCGGAAAACTCAGAATTGTAACAACGGCTAATCAGAATAATCCTTTATCATTGGGGCTCAAACCGATTTTAACCATAGATGTGTGGGAGCACGCTTATTATCTTAAACATTATAATCTCAGAGCTGATTATATTGATGATTGGTTTAATGTAATAAACTGGGATAGTGTAAGTAAAAATTTATAGATAAAAAACAACCCGACTGAATTGATTTATCAGTCGGGTTGTTTTTTTGTAGGGTGCGATGGTCTCACCTGTCGGCTCGGTCGGTGCTTCTGCTTCGCAGAGGTGTCCACTGGACACCCGCACCCTCATCGACCGTAAACGGGCAATTCGTGAATTGCCCCTACGATATTGCACGGGCGGATATTATCCGCCCGTGCCTTTTTCAATTTGTTTTTACTTCCACAGTTTTTTATAAATATCTAAAATATCTTCTTTTGTAACATCTTTGATTGTATTGGCAGGGGAGCCTGATGCGATTGCATCGTCAGCCATTTTGTCCATAGCTTCAAAAAATTTTTCTTTGTTGATGCCGAATTCTTCAAGCGTCGGAATTTCGCATACTTTACACAGATTTTTGCAGGCTTCAAGAAATTTTTCAGCCGCAGTCCTGTCATCATCTTTATGGCTTGCCGCTTTAATTGCTCTGCCCAAATCGGCAAATCTTTCATAAGCACCGTTAATAGCAAAACCGAAACATTCGCTGAGCAGCATTGCGTTTGAAATTCCGTGCGGAACGTGGAATAATGCGCCGATCGGTCTGCTCATTCCGTGAATGATCGTTACAGATGCGTTGTTGAATGCTACGCCTGCTTCAAGTGCGGCAAGACTCATTTCTGCTCTTGCCTCAACATTTTTAGGCTCGCTATAAACAACAGGCAGGTTTTTGAAAATTCTTTTAACTGCGCTGATTGCAAGGTCGTCGGTCATTGCCTGTGCTTTTCTTGAGGTGTAAGCCTCAGCGGCGTGGCAAAGTGCGTCAAGACCTGTAGCCGCAGTGATTGACGGCGGTGCTGTCATCGTAAATGCAGGGTCATCAATCGCAAGGTCGGGCATAAGAACAGGACCTTTGAGCAACATTTTTACATCTGTTTTAGTATTTGTTATAATCGTGAACTGAGTAGCCTCCGAGCCTGTTCCGCTTGTGGTCGGCACTGCAACCATCGGTGGGGTAGGAATGTTGATGATTTTTCCGTAATAATCGTCAATTTCTCCGCCGTTTGTAATTACTGCGCCGATTGCTTTCATAGCGTCAATCGGTGAACCGCCGCCCACCGCAATCAGAAAATCGCAGTTTTCATTTCTGTAAATTTCAACACCCTTGTCAATCAAAATATCTGTCGGCTCTGAATTTATGTTTTCATATATTGTAAATTCAATGCCGAGCTCATCAAGAATATTTGTTACAAGCTTAACGTTGCCCAGACGAACCATAAATCTGTCTGTAACAATTAAAGCCTTTTTGCCGAAGTCACTCAGTAATGGCTTTGCATTTTGTAAAGCGCCCTCTCCGTAAACAATTTTACCGGGCATAGTAAATTGAAATCCCATATTTTTTTCCTCTTTTACCGCAAAATATAACTAATATTTTAGTACATTTGCCATAAAAGTCAAGTGTGAATTTGTATAATTTCACTAAATGCATTTTGTTACAATTGTATATCCTGTTATAAAAAAGTAGGGCGGGG